>DAIOGL010000218.1:0-4918 GCA_036745235.1 Sulfuritalea sp. | reverse complement strand
TCGAGCATCATCCTGCTGCTGTGCGTCGCGGCGATTTTCAGCATGACCGGCTTCTCGACCTGGCCGGCGCTGCTGCCGGAACTGCAGGCGGCCTGGGGCCTTTCCGGCAAGGAGGCGGGCGCCATCGGCGGCAGCTATTTCGCCGGCTACATGCTCGCGGTGCCGGTGCTCTCGGGCCTCACCGACCGCATCGATGCGCGCCGCGTCTATGTCGGCGCCTGCCTGCTGGCCTCGGTCGGCCATTTCGGCTTCGCCCTGTTCGCCGGCGACCTCGTCTCGGCCTGCCTGCTGCAGGCGATCGGCGGCGCGGGCCTCGCCGGCACCTACATGCCCGGCCTCAAGGCGCTCACCGACCGCGTCACGGGGCCGCGCCTGCCGCGCTACATCGCCTTCTACACCTCGACTTTCGGCATCGGCGCCGCGCTTTCCTATGCGCTGTCGGGCTGGATCGGCCTGATCGACTGGCGCGCGGCCTTTGTCGTCGGCGGCATCGGCCCCTTCGTCGCGATCGCGCTGGTGCTGCGCGGCCTCAGGCCGGTGGCGCCGCACGGCGGCCATGTGCCGGGAATATCCGCGCAAGTCGCCGTGCTCAAGGATCGCGCGGTGCGCGGCTACGTGCTGGGCTATGCCGCGCACTGCTGGGAACTGTTCGGCCTGCGTTCGTGGATCGTCGGCCTGCTGGCGTTCTCCGCGACGCAGGGCAGCATGCCGCTGGCGCCGGCGACGGCGGCGGCCCTGATCAACCTGGTCGGCATTCCGGCCAGCATCCTCGGCAATGAGTTCGCCGGCCACCACGACCGGCGCCGCTACA
This sequence comes from Sulfuritalea sp., assembly GCA_036745235.1. Lineage (GTDB taxonomy): Bacteria > Pseudomonadota > Gammaproteobacteria > Burkholderiales > Rhodocyclaceae > Sulfuritalea. The sequence goes on along the minus strand of DAIOGL010000218.1, from coordinate 4,107 downwards.
TCCTCGTCGTCATGCTCATGTCGGGCGTGCTGGCCTGGGCGGTCGGGGCGGCGGCGAGCTGGCCGCTGGCGCTGCTGGCCCTGCTGGTGGTCTACCAGGCGGTGGTGATGGCCGATTCGGCGGCGCTCACCGCCGGCCTCGTGTCGGTGGCCGACCCGGCGCGGCGCGGCGCGGTGATGGCGGTGTACTCGATGGCCGGCTTCGGCGCCGGCTTCCTTTCGCCGCTGGTCGCCGGCGCCGTGCTCGATGCCGGCGGCGGCAACGATTCGGCGCTGGGCTGGATGCTCGCCACCGGCAGCCTCGGCATCTTCTGCCTGCTGGCGCCGCTGGCGATCAAGCGCTGAGCGTCAGCCCAGCCTGACCCGGCTCGGCCGCAAGGCCTGCACGGCCGCCTTGTCGCCGCGGCGGACGACGAAACTGCGGCCGGGACCGAGGATGTAGTCCTCCTGGTCGCCGTCACGGGTGAGCCAGAGTTCTCCGCTGAGGCAGACCAGGGTCAGGCTCTCATCGGGCAGGGCGAGCATCTGGTTCTTCGCCAGCGCCCGTTCGACGCAAGGGAGATGCATTCCCATCGGGAATTCTGTAGCATTGCCGGCGAGTGCCGGCGCAGCGCTCGCCGCGAACAGTGCGCGGCGTTGCTCCCGAGACGGGCAGACGGGCGTGAAGGCAATGTCGACAGTGGCATTCATGGCGGTTTCTCCGGGTTGTTGCGACGATTGGATTATTGATCCGGCGGCACTGCCCGACCAGCGATATCGAGGCCTGACAACCATGAACAAAAGGAATGCATAAAAACGATCTGCCGCCGCTCGAGGCCTTGCGCGCTTTCGACGCGGCGGCGCGCCACCTGAGCTTCACGCGCGCCGCGGAGGAGTTGTTCGTCACCCAGTCGGCGGTCAGCAAGCAGGTGATCGCCCTGGAGTCGGCGCTGGCGGTACGCCTCTTCGAGCGCAAGACGCGCGCGCTGGCGCTCACCACGGCGGGCGAGCGCCTGCAGCGCGCCACCGGGATCGCCTTTGCCGAACTGCGCCGCGCCGGCGCCGAGTTGCGCGGCGGCGAGGAACCGACCGTGACCCTGAGCACGACGCAGGCCTTCGCCAGCTTCTGGCTGATTCCTCGCCTGGCGGATTTCCGCCGCCGGCATCCCGGCATCGACATCCGCATCTCGGCCGACACGCGGCTGGTCGACCTCGAGCGCGGGCGCTTCGACGCGGCGGTGCGCTACCTGCAGGATCGCGACGCCCCGGCGGCTGCTTTGCGCCTGTTCGGCGACACGGTGCTGCCGGTGGTCAGCCCGGCCCTGCTGAAGAAATCGCGCAAGCCGCTGGCGAAGCCGGCCGACCTGGCGCACCACGTTCTGCTGGCCTACGAGGACGAGGAGCAGCGCCGGCCGTGGCTGTCGTGGCCCGTCTGGCTGGAAATGGCCGGCGTCCCGGCGCTGCGCCCGGCGGGCAGCATCGCCTTCAACCAGTACGAACCGACGATCCGCGCCGCGCTCGACGGGCAGGGCGTGGCGCTGGCGATGCTGGCGCTGGTGGATGACCTGCTCAAGCAGGGCAAGCTGGTCGCGCCGCTGCCGCAGCGCTTCTCCAATCCGCGTTCCTATTACCTGGTGCTGGCGGACCGGGCGGCGGCGAACCCCGCGGTGGGCGCATTTCGCCAATGGCTGGGGGACCAGGTCGAATCCGATGGCGGCGGCACTACACTGTCGACCTGATTCTGTTCGCGCGGAAGGTTTCGATGAAAACGAGTTCCCTGCTGCTTGCCCTGTTGATCGCGCCGCTGTCGCCCGCTGCGCTGGCGGCAACCGTGGCCTGCCCCGACCTGGCGACGGCGGTGCAGGTCGGCGCCTGTCCCGCGGAGGAGGAGCTGAAATACACCTTCACCGGTTACTGCAGCGACGACGGAAAAAGCTACAAGGGCGAGACCGGCATCTGCAGCGATTACCAGAAGTACCGCACGCTGAAGAACGTCGCCTTGTGGGAATCCGGCGACGCGCTCTTCAATGCCTACGTTTCCTGCGACCTGCCGCCCGCAAGCGTCAAGGAGGCCAAGGCATCCGGCGTCCGGGTCGCCAGGCAGGGCAAGATGACGCTGCTGGTTTGCAGCTATGGCGAGGGCGTGAACTTCACCTGGCGGTCGCGGGTCGAATGCAAGGTCGATGGTGCGGCCGCCTGCACCGGCGCGGCGTGCAAGGCGACCTGCGACTGAGCTTACGCCTCATGAGCGATACGAAAACGAAAACTCCGCCCGAAAAGGACGGCACCGCGCAGCCGCCCGAACCGGAACAGACCGTGTGCCGCCGCTGCGGTGCGCCGGGGCCGGTCGGCGACGACGGCTTCTGCGCGGGCTGCGAAAAGGCGCTGGAACAGGCCTGCCTGTGACGGCCTAGGACGGCTGGCCGTTGCCCGACTTGCAGCCGGTGAAGGTGCTCGCAGCGCCGTCCGTCAGCGTGGCTTCGTTGCCGTCGAGTTCCAGCACCGCGATGCCGTTGCTGTAGCGCGTGCCCGTGCCGAGCCTGTTCAGCCGCACTTCGCGCTCCGGCAGGATCAGCCAGACGGCAGCGCCGTCCTCCAGCGTGCGGACGTAGAAACGCTTGCCCGCGGCGCACTGGTACTCGGTCGAGTTGGGCGGTGTGCGCGAGCGTTCCGGCTGCGGCGTATCGCTGCCGAAGGGCAGATACTTCCTGACGTTCATGTCGCCGCAGCCGGCCAGCAGCAGCGATACGACAGCCAGGCCTGCGCCTGCGAGGGACATCGATGCTTTTTGCATTGCTTCTCTCCGTTTGGTCATTTGGCGTTTTATCACAGTGCATGCACGCGGTCGCCGCGGGCGAAGCCGAGCAGCGGTCCGGGCACGCCGCGTCCCAGCGCGATCACCTTGAACAGTTCGCCCATTTCGTTGGGCGAGATGAGCACATTCACCGCACCGCGGGCGCGCAGGTCGGTCGCTGCCACCGTACCGTCATCGCCGACTCTTCCTCCCGCCAGCAGATCGCCGATCCCGCAGTTGATCAGAAAGTTGGCCTGGCTGATGTAGCCCAGGATCTCCAGCCCGGCATCGAAGGCGGCCTCGGCCACCGCGGTGAAGTCGACATGCGAGGTGATGTCGGAGAGGCCGGGAAACCACAGCGGGTCGTCATGCACGCGATGCCGGTAGTGGCAGCGCAGCGAGCTGCCGTCGCGCTCCGGATGGTAGAGCTCGTGGCGCGGCAGGCCGTAGTCAATCAGCAGCATCGCGCCCTGTTCCAGCCGCCCCGCCAGTTCGGATATCCAGGACCTGGCGGCGAGGCTGATTTCGCCGCGATAGGGCGCCGCCACCGGCAGCGCCAGCGCCGCCTCGAGCAAGGCGCCGCTTGCCGGCCGTTCGGCGAAGGCCAGCCGTCCTCCGGCGAGCACGACGCCGCGTTCCAGCACGCCGGGCTGCGAACTTTCGTCGCTCCAGCGCAAGGCATGGGTCGGCATTGCGTCGAGCACCTCGTTGCCGATCAGGCAGCCGGAAAAGCGTTGCGGCAATTCGTCGAGCCATTCGATGCGATCCGCAAATTCCGGCGCCTTTTCGGCCAGCGTCGCCTGCTGGCGCGCGCGCAACTCGCCGGAGAGTTCGAGTATCTGGTAGCGCTCGGGCGCGCAGCCGAGTGCGGCGAGCGCCGGCAGCAAGTCCGCCGCGAGCCTTCCGCTGCCGGCGCCGGCCTCGATCACCCGCGGGCTGGAGGCGGCCAGCACTTGCGCCACCTGCCGCGCCAGGGCCCGGCCGAAGAGCGGCGTCAGTTCCGGCGCCGTGAGGAAGTCGCCCTCGACACCGAACTTGCGCGAGCCGCCCGAGTAGTAGCCGAGGCCGGGCGCATACAGCGCCAGCTCCATGTAGCGGGCGAACGACATCCAGCCTCCGGCAGCCGCGATCTCCGTCGCGATGAGGCGGGTCAGCGCCGCGCTGGCGGCCTGCGCGTCGGCCGAGGGCTCGGGCAGTTCGGCCTGCTGCAGGTTCACGGGTTCAGGGTGCCCTCGACGAGATCTGCGATCTGCAACGCGGCGTCGGTTTCCTGTTCGCGCAGCCCGGCCACCACGCCGGCGCGATTGACCGCCGGCTGGTTCTGGCTGATCTTCC
>DAIOGL010000217.1:2401-4935 GCA_036745235.1 Sulfuritalea sp. | reverse complement strand
CAGCCGGCCTCATCTGCCAAAAGTTAAAACCGACTTTTTCAACAGAATAGGCCGAAAGCTCACCTCGGCCTTGAATCCCAAGCGCGTATCGAATCCGGCCGCCCCGGCCGGTCCTACTTCTTCCGATAGGTGTCCAGATTGATGCCTTCGCGCGCCATGGCGGCAGCGACCGGCGGCACTGCTGCCAGGCGCTCGACGTAGGCCTTGTAGACCGGCAGCGATGCGGGGTCGATGCCGGCAAGGCCTCCCCAGCGCAGAAAGACCAGTGCGTAGGCGTCGACAAAGGAGAGCTTGTCGCCCAACAGGAAGGGCGACGCCTTGTCCGCCAAGCCTTGAATGCGCTCGAGGCTTGAGCGGAACTTCTCCGTGGCGAGCCGCTTGACTTCCGCCTGCGCCGCCTCGCCGTCGGCGAAGTTCCCCGGACGGAAGATGTGGGTGAATGTCGGATGGACGGTGTTGTTCATCCAGGCGAAGGTGGACATCGCCTGCGAACGCTGCCAGGGCTCGGCCGGAAGGAGCCCGGCCTGGGGATAGCGGCGGTCGAGATAGTCGCAGATCGCCAGGATCTGGCTCAGGGGTTTGCCATCGACCACCAGCAGCGGCACCAGGCCGAGCGGATTCAGCGCCAGATATTCCGGCGAATGCTGCTCGCCCTTGTGCAGTTTCACTGCCCGGGGCTCGAAGCCCTCTCCCGTGGCGGCCCTGATCGCTTCCAGGCCCACGTGGGGGACGAACGAACAGGCACCGGCGCCGTAGTAAAGCTCCATCATGAAATGTCTCCTTTGTTATGGCCGCCATTTTGGCAGCGGATTGCATGGTCGAATATTACCGGCTGGCCGCAATATCGCGGCCGGCAATCGCTGCAAATGATACTGGCCGGGATGCAAAGGCCGACTATGCTTGGGGTTCTGCAATCGAGTATTAAACCCGGGAAAGGCTGGCGATCATGGGAATCGTGTTCAAGGGCGCGGCGGCCATCGTGACCGGAGGCGCCTCCGGCATCGGGCAATCCATCGTCCGCGCCCTGGCGGCGCGGGAAGCGCGCGTGATCATCGCCGACATCGACGGCGAAGGCGCCGAAGCCGAGGCAGCGGCCTTGCGCGCCAAGGGCTGCGAGGCGGCGGCGAAAACGGTCGATGTGACCGATGCCGCGGCGGTGGAACGATTGGTGGCCGATGTCGAGAAACGCTGGGGGCGGCTCGACTTCCTCTTCAACAACGCGGGCATCATGTACGTCGGGGAACTGCTCGACATGGGCGACGATGCCTGGCAACGCCTGATCGATGTAAACCTGTGGGGCGTCGCCAACGGCGTACGCGCCGCGTACCCTCGCATGGCAAGGCAGGGCTCCGGGTGCATCGTGAACACAGGCAGCATTGCCGGCCTGGGTCCGGCGCCGGGCTTCGCCATCTACGCCGCCACCAAGCACGCCGTGGTCGGCCTGTCGCAATCCCTGCGCGCAGAGGCCAGGCAATATGGCGTGCAGGTGAACGTGCTTTGTCCCGGATTCGTCAACACTCCCATGGTCCGCAACGCCAGTTTCGCCGGGATGGACGGCGCGGCGGCGGCGGCGGCGATGCGCAAACGCGGCGCCTTTGCCGAACCGGACCAGGTGGCTGCCGACCTCATGAAGGGAATCGAGCGCGACACGCCGGTCATCGTGACTCCTGCGACAGCCAGGCTGGCGATGGCTATCCTGCGCTACGCACCCGTCACCGGCGAGCTTTTCGCAGGCAGGTTCATGGCAGCCATCCGCTCGTTCCGCAGCCGGAAATAGCCGTCCCGGGCGGTCAGTGCGACGCGTCGATGGTCTCGTCGTAATGGCGGAAGGCATCGCGAAGTGTGCTGACCAGCTCGGCCTCTTCCCATGGCTTGGTGATGAACTTGTAGATTTCCCCGAGGTTGATCGCCTCGGTCAGGCTGTCCAGCCCCGTATAGCCCGACAGCACCATGCGCACGGTCCTGGGATGTATCTTGCGAACGCGGGCGAGCAGTTCGGAGCCGCTCATGCCGGGCATGCGCTGATCGGTCAGGATCACGCCCACCTCGTGCTCGGCGAGCAGGGCCAGGGCTTCCTCGCCGCTATTGGCAATGAGGATGTTGTAGTTCTCGCGCCGCAATAGGCGCTTGAGCGACGACAGGACGCTCGGCTCGTCGTCGACCAGCAACAAAGTGGAGATCTTGGTCTCGCCGGCGGCTTGCGGCGGACTGAACGAACCGAGAAAGCGCGCCATCTCCTCGGCCGGCAGCGGCGGACTGACGAAGTTCCCCTGCATCACGTCGCATTGCAGCGAACGCAGATAGCGTGCCTGGCCCTGATCCTCCACCCCTTCGGCGACAATTTCGAGCCCGAGGCTGTGACCCAGCGCGATGATGGCCTTGACGATCAAGGCGTTGCCGATGTTGGTCGTCATGTCGCGGATGAAGGCGATATCCACCTTCAGCCTGTTTGCCTCCAGCTGCGGCAGGAAGGCCAGCGAGGAGAAACCGGTGCCGAAATCGTCGATCGAAATGCGAATGCCGAGCGCCTTGAG
>DAIOGL010000217.1:0-2301 GCA_036745235.1 Sulfuritalea sp. | reverse complement strand
AGAACCCAGTCGCCCAGCTGCACCACCAGGCCGGTTTCTTCGGCCAGCGGAATGAACTCGCCGGGAAGCATCATGCCGCGTTCGGGATGTTGCCACCGGACCAGCGCCTCGAGGCCGACGATCTGGCCGTTGATCAGGTCGACCTGGGGCTGGTAATAAAGAAGCAACTCCTGCCGATCGAGCGCAAGGCGCAAGTCGCTTTCCAGCGTGAGGCGCTTTTTGGCCCGGTCCGTCATTTCCGGCGAGAAGAACTGCAGGCTGCCGCGGCCCTGCGTCTTGGCCTGATTCAGGGCCGCATCCGCGTTGCTCTGCAGGATTTCCGCTTCCCTGCCGTCCGCCGGGTAGAGCGCGATGCCTATGTTGACGCCTACATAGACGCTGCTGCCCTCGAGCAGGAAGGGCTCGGCCAGCGCATCGATCATGCGCTGCGCCCGCAGGTCGATCCCGGGCATGCCCTCGTCGCTGCCGAGGATGATGCCGAACTCGTCGCCGCCGACGCGGGCCACGGCATCGCTTTCCGGCACCAGTGCCTGCAGGCGCTTGCCCACCTCGACCAGCATCTCGTCGCCCAGATGATGTCCCAGGCTTTCGTTGATGATCTTGAAATTGTCCAGATCGAGCGACAACAGGGCGAACTGGGTGCCGTTGCTGTTGGCGTGCAGGATCGCATGTGCCAGCAGTTCCGCGAACAGCACACGGTTGGGCAGGCCGGTGAGCCCGTCGCGATGGGCGAGGGTGCGGTATTTCTCTTCGCTGACTTCCAGCATGGCGGTGCGCTGCGCAACCAGGTCTTCGAGGAAGCGGCGCAAGCGGGCCAGTTCCAGATGGGTGCGGATGCGCGCCCTCACCTCGTCGATGTCGAAGGGCTTGGTAATGTAATCGGCGGCGCCCAGCTCGAAGCCCAGCACCTTCTCCTCGGTGGTGCCGATGACCGTGACGAAGATGACGGGAATGCGGTTGCCAGCCGGGGTCGCCTTGATGCGGCGGCACACCTCGTAACCGTCCATCTCCGGCATGACGACATCCAGCAGCACCAGATCGGGCGGCGTCGCACCGTGCACTATTTCGAGTGCCTTGAGGCCGGAACCGGCCACCATGATGCGGTACTCGCCCTTCAAGGCCTCGAGCAGTTCGTGAATGTTTGCCGGCACGTCATCGACCACCAGCAGAGACGGCGGATGCGCCGGATCGGCGTGGGCCGCGATGTCGAACATCACGGGGCGCTGCCGAAAGCGCTGCAATTCGAGCTGATTCTTCACCCGCATCTTCAACAGGTCCGGATTGACCGGCTTGGTGATGTAATCGGCGACGCCCTGGGCGAGGCCGCGTGCCTCGTCGGCCGGCTCCGCCAGGGCGGTGACGAAGATCACCGGTATCTCGGCCGTGGCCGGGTCGATCTTGAGGGCGGCCAGCACGGCATAGCCGTCCATCTTCGGCATCTGGATGTCGAGCAGGATCAGGTCGGGCCGTGGCTGGCGGCGCGCCAGTTCGAGAGCCTTCTCGCCGCTGGTGGCGGCCGTGATGGCATAGTCGTCGCGCAGGACGCTCATCAGCGCATGCAGGTTCTCGGCCACGTCGTCGACGATCAGGATCCGCGGGCGGTCGTCCGCCTGTTCATTCGCCTGGGCGCTGGTAATTTCGTTCATGAGGTCCTCGCCGGGTCGGAGGCTTCCAGTTTATGCAATTGCGCCAGCGCCGCATCGATATCGAAATCGTCGACCAGCAATGCGATGGCGGCCACTTCCGCTTCGAGCGGCGTACCCGCCACCGCGCTGCCTAGCCTGGCGAGCGCGGGTTCGGCGGCGCCCAGATCATATTTCAGCGCATGCTCCAGCAGCGCGAGCAGTTCGCGCAAGGCTGCGGGTGTGAGCGGCGTGGAGGCGGCAAGGCCCGGTGCAGGCGCAGCGGCCATGCCGTCGATCTCCTGCATCGCTTGCGCCCATGCCGCTTCCACTTCTTCCAGCGCGACCTCGTCCGGCACTTGTCCCTGCTTGAGCCGGTTGTCGATGGCGGTGATCTTTCCGTACAGCGCATGGGCGCCGAGGCTTCCGGTCACGCCCTTCAGGGCATGGCAATGCGCCTCGGCGCGTCCAAGGTCATTTTCCGCGAGCAGGCGCCGCAGTTCGGCAATGGCGCCGCGATAGTGCTCGCAAAAGCGCCTGAGCTGCCGGCGATAGGCATCGGCCTTGCCGCCGATGCGGCGCAAGCCATCGTGCACGTCGAGACTGGTCAGGGCCAGCAGATCGGCCGGGATTCCGTTCTCGCGCGGCGCCGCACCGGCGGACAGGGATCCCGGTCGAC
>DAIOGL010000216.1:0-4938 GCA_036745235.1 Sulfuritalea sp. | reverse complement strand
GCCTGGGGGCGATCTACGTACTGCTCATGATTCCCTTCTTCTGCGCCGCCACGGCGCTGTGCATCGCCTACAGCGGATTCGGCGCGCACATTCCGCAACTCTATGGCGCCGACATCCTGGGGGCGGGGATCGGTAGCCTGGGCCTGCTGGCGGCATTGTTCTTCCTGCATCCCGCCGACGCGCTGCGCGCGATCTGCGCGCTAGGGTTCGCGGCGGCGGGCCTTGCGGCGTGGCCCGCGGCAAAGGGCAGGGCGGCCGTGCTGGCGCTGGCCGCGATCGCAGGGCCTTGGCTGCTGCCGGCGCCGGCTGTTGAACTCCTCGCTTCCGAGTACAAGGACCTGAGCCAGGCGCTGCGCGTCAAGGGCGCCCGCATCGTGGCGCAACGCACCAGCCCGCTGGGGGTGGTTACCGTGGTCGACAGCCCCTTGGCACCCCTGCGCCATGCGCCGGGGCTGAGCCTCAACGCGGCCGGCGGGCCCCCTGCGCAGCTGGGGCTTTTCGTGGATGGCCAGGCGGCGGGGGCGGTAACTCGCTTTGACGGCAACACGATGCCGCTCGCCTACCTGCGCGACACCACGTCTGCGCTGCCTTACCGCCTGCTGCATCGACCGCATGTGCTGGTGCTCGGCGCCGGCGCCGGCATCGACGTGCTGCAGGCACGGGCGCACGGCGCGCGGCAGGTGGATGCCGTCGAACTCGACAGCCGCATCGTGACCCTGGTACAGCAGGATCTGGCGGAGTTCTCCGGGCGGCCCTACAGCGCGCCCGGCGTGCAGCTCCACGTTGCCGAGGCGCGGGGTTTCCTTGCTGCGAGCCGGGACAGTTTCGACCTGATCCAGGTGGCCCTGCTCGATTCCTTCGGTTCCAGCGCCGCCGGACTCGGGTCGCTGAATGAGAGTCATCTATATACCGTCGAGGCGCTCGAAAGCTATCTGCAGCGGTTGGCCCCCGGCGGGCTGCTGGCCTTCACGCGCTGGGTGGCGCTGCCGCCGCGCGACAGCCTGCGGCTGTTCGCTACCGCCATTGTCGCGCTGGAGCGCCGCGGCGTCACCGATTCCGGCCGTTCGCTGGCCATGATCCGCAGCTGGAACACGACCACGCTGCTGGTCAGCAACGGCGTCTTCTCGGCGGCGGATGTCGCCGCCGTCGTCGATTTTTGCCGGCAACATTCCTTCGACACGGTCCACGTTCCCGGCATCGTTGCCGGCGAAGCGAACGTCTTCAACCTGCTGCAGCGGGACGACTTCTTCGCCGGCACCCAGGCATTGCTCGGTCGCGGCCGGAAGGACTTCGTCGAGCGCTACAAGTTCGATCTGACGCCGGCCACCGACGACCGCCCGTACTTCTTCCATTTCTTCAAATGGCGCACCCTGCCGGAGCTGCTCGACCTGCGAACGCGCGGAGGGGCGCCGCCGCTGGATTGGGGCTACCCGGTGCTGGTCATGGCGCTGGCGCAGGCCGTGGTGGTGAGCCTGCTGCTGATCGTGCTGCCGCTGGCGCTTTCGGCCACCCGGCACGCGTTCGCCGCAGCGCCGGCGAAGCTGCGGCGGCGCGTGCCAGGCTACTTCTTCGCGCTCGGCCTCGGCTTCATGGCGGTCGAGATTCCGTTGTTGCAGCGCTTCACGCTGTTCCTCAGCCATCCGCTCTACGCGGCGGCGATCGTGCTGTCGGCCTTTCTGGTGTTTGCCGGCCTCGGCGCCCGCTTTTCGGCGCGCCTCGGACCGTCCGCGCGCTGGCCTTTCGCGGCCGTCGCGGCAACGGCCGGCGCCTATGCCTTGCTGCTGCCGGCACTGCTGGCCGCGGCGATGGGTCTGGCACAGGAATGGAAGGTTCTGCTGACCCTGCTTCTTGTCGCGCCCCTGGCCTTTTGCCTCGGCATGCCGTTTCCGCTGGGACTCGCCGCCGTCGCGGCGCGCGCGGCACCCCTGGTGCCCTGGGCCTGGGGCATCAACGGCTTCGCCTCCGTGGTGGCGACGCTGCTGGCGACGCTGCTCGCCATCCACTGGGGCTATACGGTGGTGCTGCTGCTGGCGACGGCCCTCTACGCAGTCGCTGCCGCGCAGTTCCCCGATGAGCCCGGGCCCTGACCGGGCAGCGGATTTTCCGGAACATGCGACCCCTGCAGGGTGTATGCTTTTGCTACGGGCGAATGTCAGGAGCCGATGTCAAAGCATCCGCTGGAAAATGACGAAGGAGTATCACAATGAGCATCACAATTCCCCAAACGTCAGCCGACTACGACAGGACGCGCATCATCGAACGTCCGGACGGCTTCTACTGGCAAGACAAGGCAAGCGGTGAAGAATTCGGACCCTTCGCCACGCTGATCGAAGCGGCCGCGGACATGGAAAGCGGCGCAGGGAACGGCGGGGTCGGCGAATCGCTGAAGGAAGCCGAGAGCGAGATCGGAATCGCCGACTGGATCGACCCCGAAACCGGCCAGCCGGCGGAGGAATCGATCCCCCACCTGGAGGATCATTGACTGCCGGACTGCGCAGGAGCGCTTGCCTGCAGCGACTGATCCAGCAGGATCTGCATTCGCCGCCAGTGCGAGCCTTCCCAGAAGACGCGATGACAGGCGTCGCAGGTCGTGAAACGCTCGTGGCTGTCGCGAACTGACGGGGGCAGCCGCTCCAGCACTGCCGCCTTGTCGATGGCGCGCAAGGGTGCATTGCACACCAGGCACAGGCTGAAGGGCCGCGCGTTGCGCGCCAGGTCGAGACGGCCGATGATCTCCATGAATTGTTGTACCGGTTCCCTGGCGCGGACATAGCAGCCGTGGTTGACGCTGCGCAGCTTGAGCAGGTCGCGGTCGCGCGTCAGCACGATGCGGCCGTCGCGCCCGGCGATGTCCGCGATCTCCCGGTCGTGGTAGCGATTGTCGTAGAGCGTATCGAAGCCGGCCATGCGCAGCAGGCGAGCCAGTGCGCCCAGATGGGCATCGGCGACGAAGCGCGGGGTGCGCAGGGGCTGCTCGCGGACGCGGAGCAGGGGCGTGACATCGAGCGCCTCGAACTTCGGATAGACCGCGACGCGGTCTCCATCGCGCAGCCGGTGATCGAAGCCGACCGACTCGCCGTTGACCAGGATCAGTTCGACCTCGGTGTGCGGTACGCCCAGGGCCTCGATCATGTGCTTGGTCGTGGCGTTCTCCGCGCAAGGAACGGCAAATTCCCGCCGGCGCCGCCCGGCCGGCAGAAAATCGTTCAATTCCTCGTAAATGCGAAATGTCGCCGTCACCATCGTGCTTGTCCGTTGCTTCCCGGCGCCCCCGCGCGCAATGGCCGGATGATGGAGCGGGCCGGTCGTTCGCGGAGAATTCGCCTGTCCCTTGCGCCAGCCTCTACTATGATGGAAATGGAATAGGGTGGATACATGCCATGGTGAAGGCATCCTGGATTTCTGGAATGGCGGCGGGCCGCGAGGCCATGCTGAGGGACATCCGCGAGGAAGTCGAGCTGACGCGCTACGAGATCGGCAAGTCGGCGCTCGACGAGCGGGTCATGGCCGCCATGGCGAAGGTGCCGCGCGAGCGCTTCGTCGGGACATACGATCGCTATCGTGCGTTCGCCAACGGTCCGCTGCCGATCGGCTACGGGCAGACTATCTCGCAACCTTACATCGTCGCGTTGATGAGCGATCTGCTCGAGCCGCGGCCGGACAGCGTCATCCTCGAGGTCGGCACCGGCTCCGGCTACCAGTCGGCGGTGCTGGCCGAACTGGTGCAGCATGTCTACAGCATCGAGATCATCGGGGCGCTGGCCAGGGAGGCCGGCGAGCGCCTGCAAGAGCTGGGCTATGGCAATGTCACGGTACGGCATGGCGACGGCTACCATGGGTGGCCCGAACATGCGCCCTTCGACGGCATCATCGTCACCGCGGCAGCGCCGCACATTCCGCCGTCGCTGGTCGAGCAGTTGAAGCCCGGAGGGCGGCTGGTCATTCCGGTCGGCGAACCCGGGGGCGTACAGCAACTGATGCTCGTGGAGAAACGCAGCGATGGTTCCACCAGCAGCCGCAGCATCCTGATGGTCGCCTTCGTGCCGCTGACGCGATCGCAGGCCTAGCGGCACACCAGCCTGGCCCTTTCGCCGTCAGGCGGAATCCCGGTGGCGCAGCGCGATGCCGATCACTTCCAGCGAGATGCCGATCACCAGAAGCGCCAGGCCGGCCCAGGTTTCGGGTGCCAGAAACATCAGGGCGGCACCGAGCACGACAAGCAGCAAGGCCACGGGTCGTCTGATTGCGGTCTTTTTGAGCATGGCGAGAGTCAGGCGTGGGCCTGCATGAGCACCGGAATGCGTTTCGGACCGAAGGGTCTGCCGAATTCTCCGAAGCGTCCGGCGATTTGCCCGCCGCATTTCGGGCAGTTGCCCCCGGCGCTCAGGTCGTAATGACGGATGTCGTACCAGTCGCGGACGATGGCCGCATGGCGGCAGGCGGGACAATAGGTCGTGCCGCCTTCGACGTCATGGACGTTGCCCGTGTAAACGTAGTGCAGGCCGGCGTCGAGCGCGATCTTGCGGGCTTTGGTCAGGGTGGCCGGCGGCGTCGGCGGTACATCGGCCATCTTCCAGTCGGGATGGAAGGCGCTGAAGTGCAGCGGCACGTCCGGGCCGAGTTCGCGGGCAACCCATCGCGTCAGTTCCGTGACTTCTGCGTCGGAGTCGTTGTGGCCGGGGATCAGCAGTGTAGTGATTTCCAGCCAGCAGTCGGTATCGTGATGGACGTAGGCCAGAGTATCCAGAATGGGCTGCAGGTGAGCGCCGCTGAGCTTCACGTAGAAGTCCTCGGTGAAGGCCTTCAGGTCGACGTTGGCTGCATCCATCTTCGAGTAGAACTCCCGGCGCGGCGCATCGTGCATGTAGCCGGCGGTGACGGCGACCGTCTTGAGGCCGAGTTCATGGCAGGCATCCGCCGCATCCAGCGCATACTCGA
>DAIOGL010000215.1:0-4951 GCA_036745235.1 Sulfuritalea sp. | reverse complement strand
CTGGCCGAGCATCCGGCCAGCCGCGTGGTGGAAACGCAGCGCAACGAATTGCTGGCCACCATGGCCTGCCACGGCGCGGTGCGCGCCCACCGCCTGCTGAGCCTGCCGGAAATGAACGCCCTGCTGCGCCAGATGGAAGAAACCGAACGCGCCGACCAGTGCAACCACGGGCGGCCGACCTGGGTGCAGTTGTCGATGACGGAACTCGACAAGCTGTTCATGCGCGGACGCTGAGTTGGCCCCGTTGTCGAGCCCGAAGGGCGCAGCCGACCAGTCACCCCCGCCCCAGGGGCGGGGGCCGGGGGGTGGGGAGCCCTCTGGGGCCGGCAGGGCCGATCAGGAGGATGGCAGGCAGCCGCCTGCCATCCTCCTGATCGGCCCCACGGCCAGCGGCAAAACGGCGCTGGCCTTCGAGCTGGCGACACGCTTTCCCTGCGACATCATCAGCGTCGATTCGGCGCAGGTGTTTCGCGACATGAACATCGGCACCGCCAAGCCCGATGCCGCGACGCTGGCGCGCTTTCCGCACCGGCTGATCGACCTGATCACGCCCGAGCAACGCTATTCCGCCGCGCAATTCCGCAGCGACGCGCTGCGCGAAATGGCGGCGATCACCGCGGCCGGGCGGATTCCGCTGCTAGTCGGCGGCACCATGCTCTACGTCAAGGCGCTGCGCGAGGGCCTCGCCGATTTGCCGCAGGCGGATGCGGCGTTGCGCGCCGCCATCGACGCCGAAGCCGCCGCGCGCGGCTGGCCGGCCCTGCATGAGGAACTGGCGCGGCTCGATCCCGAGACCGCCGCGCGGCTGAAGCCCAACGATGCGCAGCGCCTCCAGCGCGCCATCGAGGTGCTGCGCCTTTCGGGGCGCACGCTGGGCAGCTTTTTCGCCGAACAGAGAAACGCCTGTCTGCCTTACCGCCTTCTGGCGCTGGCGCTGGTGCCGTCGGAGCGCAGCGAGCTGCACCGGCGCATCGCGCAACGCTTCGACGCGATGCTGGCCGCCGGCCTGGTCGATGAAGTGAAGATGCTGCGGCAAAAGTACCGGCTCGACGCCGGACTGCCATCGATGCGCTGCGTCGGCTACCGCCAGGTGTGGGACATGCTGGAAGGGCAGCTGCCGGCGGCGGAATTGCGCGACCGCGGCGTGTTCGCCACGCGCCAGTTCGCGAAGCGGCAACTGACCTGGCTGAAGAGCATGGATGAGCTGCAGTTCATCGACCCGCTGCAATCCGACGCGACGGCTGCGGTGCTGGCCGCAGTCGAAGGCCATCTGAAATAGTCGGCGCTAGCCATACGCCAAACTGCGCGGCGTCAAATGACTACGGTCTGCGCCTGTCCCTCTTGGCGCGCTTCGATGCGGCCGATGTGATAGACCCGCTCGCCTGCCGCTGCGAGCAGTTGCATCGCCGCGCCGGCGTCGGCCTCGGCGACGATCACGACCATGCCGATGCCGCAGTTGAAGACGCGATGCATTTCGGCGTCGGCCACCTGGCCTTCCTTTTGCAGCCACTGGAACAGCGGCGGCAGCGGCCAGTTCTTCCTCTCGATGATCGCGGTCAGATGCTTGCCCAGCACCCGCGGAATGTTCTCGGTCAGGCCGCCGCCCGTGATGTGCGCCATGCCCTTCACCGGCAGCGCCTGGATCAGTGCCAGCAGCGGTTTGACATAGATGCGGGTCGGCGCCATCACGGCGTCGGCCAGAGGCACGCCGCCGATGTCCATTTTCGGGTCGGGCTGTGCGCGCTCGATGATCTTGCGGATCAGCGAATAGCCGTTGGAATGCGCGCCGGAGGACGCCAGGCCGAGCACCACGTCGCCCGGACGGATCCATTTGCCGTCGATGATCTCGGCCTTTTCCACCGCGCCGACGGCGAAGCCGGCGAGGTCGTATTCGCCGTCGGGGTACATGCTGGGCATTTCCGCCGTCTCGCCGCCGATCAGCGAACAGCCGGCGAGCTCGCAACCGCGGGCGATGCCTTCGACCACCGTCGCCGCCGTTTCGACGTCGAGCCGGCCGCAGGCGAAGTAGTCGAGGAAAAACAGCGGCTCGGCGCCCTGCACCAGGATGTCATTGACGCTCATCGCCACCAGGTCCTGGCCGACGGTGTCGTGGCGATTCCAGTGGAAGGCCAGCTTGAGCTTGGTGCCGACGCCGTCCGTGCCGGACACCAGCACCGGCTCGCGATACTTCTTCGAGATCTGGAACAGCGCGCCGAAGCCGCCGATGCCGGCCAGCACTTCGGGCCGCATGGTGCGCTTCGCGGCCGGCTTGATGCGTTCGACCAGCGCATCGCCGGCATCGATATCGACTCCCGCATCGCGGTAAGTGAGCGGGGACGGGGAAGGCGTGGAATCGGTCAAGATGAAGTCCTTGAAGACGCGGGCGAAATGAGGGTCCGAAGTTGGTCAGAAGCGCGGTTCGGCGCCGGATCGGCGATAATTCGCGCTGCCGACCACAGCGAAGCTGCGAATTTTACCGGAAATGACCCCGCCTCCCGAAGCCCTGAATAGCGACCGCCTGCAAACCGCCCTGTGGATCGCGGCCGGACTGGCAATCGCAGCACTGTTCTACGCGCTGTCGCCGATTCTGACGCCCTTCCTGCTGGCGGCCATCCTCGCCTACATCTGCAACCCGGTGACCGACCGCATCGCGGGCTGGGGCGTGCCGCGCATGCTGGCCGTCGTCATCGTCATGATGGCGCTGGCCGCGCTGGGAGCCGGCCTGATACTGATCGTTTTTCCACTGCTCTATGAAGAGGCCACCGTGCTCGTGGCGCGCACGCCGGAAGCGCTGGTGCTGGCCAACGAGAAGCTTGCGCCCTGGCTGCGGGAATACTTCGGTCTCAAGCTGCACTTCGATTCCGCCACGCTGCAGAAATTCGCCGCCGGCAACTGGGACACCGTGCAGACCATCCTCGAACGCCTCTACGGCTCGCTGAAGATCGGCGGCGTGGCGCTGGTCGGCCTTGCCGTCAACCTGATGCTGGCGCCGGTGGTGATGTTCTATCTGCTGATGGACTGGCACGGCATGATGGGCCGCCTGGGCAACGCCATCCCGCGCCCCTGGCATGCCAGGCTGACAGCCATGGCCGAGGACATCGACGCCGTGCTGTCGCAATACCTGCGCGGCCAGGTCCTGGTCATGGCCATCCTCGCCGCCTACTACTGCGTCGGGCTGTGGCTGGCCGGCATTCCCTCGGCGTTCTCGATCGGCGTCGTCACCGGACTGCTGATCTTCATCCCCTACCTCGGCTATGCCACCGGCCTGATCCTCGCCCTGCTGGTCGCCGCGCTGCAGTTCGCCGGATGGGAACCGATCATCGCTGTGCTGATCGTGTATGGCATCGGGCAACTGCTGGAGAGCTTCCTGCTCACCCCCTTCCTCGTCGGCGAACGCATCGGCCTGCACCCGCTCGCCGTGATCTTCGCCCTGATGGCCTTCGGCCAGATCTTCGGCTTCTTCGGCATCCTCGCCGCGCTGCCGGCTTCGGCGATGCTGCTGGTGGGCCTGCGCGAAGTGCGCACGCTGTATCTCGCCAGCCGCTTCTATCAGGGCTGACAGATGAACACGCCGCAGCAACAGATGCTGCTCGACCTCAAGCCCGAGCAGCCGCCGACGCTGGAGAATTTCGTCACCGGCGCCAATGCCGAACTGGTGGCGCGCCTGCGCAGCCTCGGCGACACCGGCAGTTTCGAAGCGCTCTACATCTGGGGGCCCGACGGATGCGGCAAGAGCCACCTGCTGGCGGCGACCGCCGAAGCCGCGCGCGGCAGGCGGCCCACGGTATTTCTGGGCGGCGCGGAAGCCGGCGCCGAACTGGCGCTGGCCACCGGCACGCTGCTGGTGATCGACGACGTGCAGACGCTCGGCCCCGAGGCGCAGATCGCCCTGTTCCGCGCCTTCAACGCCGCGCGCTTCCTCGGCCTGGCGCTGCTGCTGGCCGGCAACGAGCCGCCGCTGCGGCTGGAACTGCGCGAGGACCTGCGCACCCGCATCGGCCAGACGCTGATCTACGAAATCCAGTGTCTCTCGGACGACGAAAAAGCCGCCGCCCTGCGCCGCCATGCCATCGAGCGCGGCATGCTGATGGATGCGGGCGTGGTGCACTACCTGCTGCGCCACGGCCGCCGCGACCTGCCCTCGCTGATGGCCATGCTCAACAGCCTCGACCGCGCCTCCCTCGAACAGAAGCGCCCGCCCACCCTGCCCCTGCTGCGCGAACTGATGCAGACCTCACTGGATCTCGACAAGGATTCCGACAAGTCATGAACAACATATCCCCCCTCCCCTTTTCCATGACAAGGGGTGACTACGGCTCGCGATGCTCACAGGCCATTGGAGCGGCTGCCTTGGGGCGGCCCGGCGGACAGCCATGAACCTCGCCCTCTTCGACCTCGACAACACGCTCCTCTCCGGCGATTCGGATTTCGAATGGGCGCAATTCCTGATCGGCAAGGGCGTGCTCGACCGCGAAGTGCATGAAGCGCGCAACATCGAATTCTTCGAGCAGTACAAGGCCGGCACGCTGGACATCCATGCCTTCCTCGATTTCCAGCTCGCGCCCCTGTCGCGACATCCGCGCAGCGAGCTCGACGCCTGGCACCGCGAATTCCTCGCCACGCGCATCCGGCCGCTGATCAGCCCGGCGGCCCGCGAGCTGGTGGCGAAGCACGCCGCCAGGGGCGACCTGCTCGCGATCGTCACCGCCACCAACAGCTTCGTCACCGGGCCGATCGCGCAGGAGTTCAACATCCCGCACCTGATCGCCACCATTCCGGCGCAGGAGAACGGCCGCTTCACCGGCCAGCCGCGCGGCACGCCCTCCTTCCGCGAAGGCAAGATCGAACGCGTCGACGCCTGGCTCGAATCGCTCGGCCTGTGGCTCGGCAGCTTCGAGCAGAGCTGGTTCTACAGCGATTCGCACAACGACCTGCCGCTGCTCGAGAAAGT
>DAIOGL010000214.1:0-4955 GCA_036745235.1 Sulfuritalea sp. | reverse complement strand
TCAGAAAAGGTCGTCCATCTCGTCGGCGCCGACGCCGGGAGGCATGCTGCCGTATTGCTGCATGTAGGCCTGCACCAGCTGGTTCTCGCGCTGGCTGAAGAAAGGCGCGTCTTCGTAAACAAAGAACTTGGCAATGTCCGCCTTGTCCAGCATTGCCTCCAATCCTTCGCGCAGGTTCTCCACACCCTTGATCAGCAGCACCTTCTTGTCGGCATCGAGCAACTGGAACACGCTGGCATCCGTGGGCACGCCGGCGACATTCTCCGCGTTGAATTCCAGCCAGGCTTCCGGCGGCAGTACCATGTCCTCGATCTTCGCCGCGAGGTTGCACTTGAGGCAGCGCAGCGCCTCGGCGCGAGCCGTCGCCTCGTCGAAGCCGAGTTCGACCTCATCCCAGTTGTTGCGCTTGGCCGGATCGATGAAGATCGGATGCATGCGCTTGCGGGTATTGAACCCCTCCTCGCGGCCGATATGAGGATCGGTGTCCCAGTCCGGCAGGAGGTTTTCCTCGATGTCGCCGTCGCCGCCAAGGTAAGCATCCATCGCCGCGGCCGCCTTGCGGCCCTGGGCGACCGACTCGATCAGCGTCGACGGGCCGAGCACGCAGTCGCCGCCGGCATAGACGCCGGGCCGGCTGGTGAGCATGCTGTCCTCGCGCACCTGCACGCGGCCGTTCTTCGAAACCTGCACGCTGTAGGCGGGAAACTCCTCGGGACGCTGGCCGATGGCGCCGATGACCAGGTCGACGTCCTCGGTGAATTCGCTGCCCGCAATCTCCATCGGGCGGCGGCGCCCCGACGCGTCGGGCTCGCCGAGCGCCATCTTGATGTAGGTGATCTTCAGGCGCGACGTGCCGCTGTCGTTGAGCTCGATCTTCTTCGGCGCCAGCAGGAAGCGCAGGTTCACCTTTTCCTCGATGCAGCCCTGGACCTCGTCGTCCCGCGCCGGCATTTCCTCGCGGGTGCGGCGATACACCATATCCACCACCTCGGCGCCGAGGCGCCGCGCGGAACGCGCGTTGTCGGTCGCGACGTTGCCGCCGCCGATCACCGCGACGCGCTTGCCGATCACGATCGCCGTGTCGCCAGCGCCGACTATTCCGACTTTGCCAGTGGTCGCAGCACGCAGAAAGGTCGGACTGTCGATCACATTGGGCAGGTTGTCGCCGGGAATGCCGAGCGCGTCTCCGTTCTGCGCGCCGATGCCGAGGAAGACCGCATCGAAGCCTTGCGCCTGCAGCTCGTCGATGTTCTCGATCCGGGTATTGAAGCGGAAGGCGACGCCGAGTTTTTCGACTTCGGCCACTTCCTGGTCGATCACCTCCAGCGGCACGCGATACGACGGAATGCCGTAGCGCGCCATGCCGCCGGCAGCGGGCAAGGCGTCGAACACGGTGACCGCGTGGCCTTTCTTCGCCAGGTAATAGGCAGCCGTCAGTCCGCCGGGACCCGCGCCGACCACCGCAGCCTTCTTGCCGGACGGCGGCAACTGCTTCGAATGCTTGCGCCAAATACCGGTATCGTTGTCGGCGGCGATCCGCTTCAGGCTGCGGATCGACAGGGGATCGTCGAGATCCTTGCGCCGGCAGGCCGTTTCACACGGACTGAAACAGGCGCGGCCGAGTATCCCGGGGAAGGGCAGTTTTTCGCGCACCACCGCGACCGCCTCGCCGTACATGCCGAGGCCGACCAGTTGCACGTAGCGCGGCACGTCGATGCCGGCCGGACAGGTCGCCTTGCACGGCACCTGGGTTTCTTCCTTGCGGGCCACATCGAGCGTGCGATCCATCAGGGCGCCGGTCGGGCAGACCGTCACGCAGGCGCTGCAGAACTTGCAGCCCGATTCGAGCAGCGTCGGCGCAATGGTGCCGACCCAGGTTCGTCCGTCGGTATTCTTGACCTCGAGGCAGCCGACGCCGCGCACCTCGTTGCAGGCCACCAGGCAGCGCCGGCAGTCGATGCACAGGTTGTAATCCCGATCGTAGAAAGGCTCGTCCTTGATCACCGGCAGCTGCACGTGCTTGTAGTTGGGCGTGGTCGGCGGAATGCCGACGTAATCGGCGACCTTGCGCAATTCGCAACTGTTGAAAATGGAACAGCAGCGCTGCTCGACCGGATTGCCGAAGGAACAGGTGGTGCGGCTGCAGCCTTCGCGCTGCGGGCAGGTCAGGCAGACGTGCGGATGCGTGCCCAGCGTCTTGGCGATGCGTTCCTTGCGCAGCTTTTCGATGGCGGGAGACGTGGTGGTGACGACCATTCCCGCCTCGACCGCGATCGAGCACGAGGTACGCATGCCGGTGGTGCCGGCGATCTCGACCACGCAGAGATTGCAGCCGCTGTCGCCGCCGCCACGCTGGGAGCTTGGAGGCAGATCCGGATGGGCGCAGAGCGCCGGGATGTAGATGCCGGCCGCACTCGCGGCGGAAAGCAGCGACACCCCCTCGGGCGCCTCCACTTCCTTGCCGTCGATGGTGAGCCGGACCTTGACGCCCATATCGGCGCCCAAGCCGGCTGCACCGGGCGCCTGCCGGGTCTTGTACCACCTGATCTCGGACGTCTGTACGGCCTGCATGATGTTCCTCCTCGATGCGTCTTCCGACTCTCTGCACGGCCTCGCAGGACCGCGCCCTTCCCTGAGCTCCGACTATGCCTGCTTGTAGGGCGCGTAATACGCGCCACGACAGGCCCCCGCTCTCACCGCTTCAAGAAAACTCGTCATGTCGTGCACCGGCTGCGAGAACTCCGTGGCGCAGCGGCCCACCGCGACGACCTTGTGGCAATCGCTGCCGCCCAGCGTCGGCAGCCCCAGATGCTGCGACGCCTGGATGGCCAGATCGTTGTCGCTCTCGATGTTGCCGCCATTGTGCGACTCCACTGCAGCGATGCCTTCCAGGTCCAGCAAACCTTCGAGCAGGCCGGAAAACCCCAGATCACGAAAGGGGTGAGCCGGAGCACAGATGCCGCCCAGGTCATTGATCCTCTCGATTACCTCGTTCAGCGGCAGGTAGCTGTTGCGGCCCCAGATGTTCCAGCTGTCGTCCGTCACGCCATAGGCCAGCATATGGCCGCGGTCGGTGGCGATTTCCACTCCGCGCAATACCAGCAACCCCTCCTCGTGGCCGATGCGCTCGACCGGCTCGGACGCCTCGTAGGAATAGTGCTCGGTAATGCAGACACCATCCAGGCCGAGGGCCTTTGCGCGCCGGATCAGGTCAAGCGGCTCGAGCCAATTGTCGTACGAGTACTTCGTATGACAGTGGGTATCGATCCACATGGCCTGGTGCGGCGCCGTCCGGACTCAGGGCAGCACGTACTCGAGATTGACGCGCTTGGACGGCACGAACTTGTTGGCCTTGAAGAACTTCTCCAGGGCGAAGTCGTCCCAGTTCACCAGCGTGTAGACCTTCTTCACCCCGGCAGCCTTCATGTTCATCATGAACTGGTCGAGCATTTCGGCCGCGACGCCGAAGTTGCGGAAATCGGGATGCACGCCCAGCGTGTCGATCGTCGCCGTGCCGTCGGCAATGCCGAACTCGCCGAAGAAGACGTAGCCCATGACGAAGCCGACCACCTTGCCGTCGATCTCGCAGACGATCGAGGTGTTGATGTTGGCGGCCCGGTTCAGGATCCCGGCAATCTTGCGCTCGTAATACTCGCGCCGCGGCTCGCCGCTGGCGAAGGCG
The DNA here is from genome assembly GCA_036745235.1 of Sulfuritalea sp. Taxonomy (GTDB): domain Bacteria; phylum Pseudomonadota; class Gammaproteobacteria; order Burkholderiales; family Rhodocyclaceae; genus Sulfuritalea. Next base: position 1,273 of record DAIOGL010000214.1, on the reverse strand, counting down.
TCGATGGCGACGATGGCATCCAGATCCCCCGCGCGCAGGACGCGCATTACTCGTTTCTGATCAGGCATTTCATTCCTCCTTGTTTAGTCGGCAGCGCCCCGGCGCTACCCGTCCTTAGAACAGTTCGTCTTCGCCGGCCGGCTCGCTGCGCTTGCGAACATATACCGTGCCGTACATGAAGCCCATTTCCTGACCGGCATCGAAGCAGGTGTTGCAGCCGTCGCCTTCCGTCTTGAACTCCTCGACATGGACCTCGAAGCCCATTGCCTTGTAGTTCTGCACGATTTCGGAAAGACGCGGCTCGCCGATGACGGTCTGACGGATCCAGCCATCCTTGAGCAGTTGATCCTCCGGACTGACCACCTTTGCCTGGGCGATCGGGATGACACGTCGTGTCTCTGCCATGGGAATCACCTCGCTCACCACGAATGCTTGATCGCGCCCGGCGTGCAGGCCGTAATGCAAGGCAGGCTGGTATAGCCGCCGGCCGGTTTGCACTCGGCGCAGTCGTAGGCGAGCGTACGGCAGTTGGGCTTCTTCACCCAGGCCACTTCGTCGTCGTAGTCGTCGGTGATGATTTCGAACATCTGCTTCGGGCACGCCGTGAGACAGGCCCGCTCCGCCGCGCAGCCGATGCACTTGTCGGTATCGATGCTGATGTAATACTCGCCCGAGCCGTCCTTGTAGCCGTAGTTGGCAATCATGTTTCTTCCCTTCTGGTCAGGTTCTCATGGGCGGCCGGTGGCTACCGGCCGCTTCGGGAGATTCATCAGCCCGCCGCCTTCTTCGACATCAGCGTGTAGCCGAACAGCGCGGCGCCCAGCGCCCCGGCGATCTGGCTGTCGACCTTGGTTTCCATCGCCTTGATGCCCAGCAGCTTCTCGATGCGCTTGACCACGCCCGGGTTCTTGGCAATGCCACCGGTGATGAAGAAGCCTTCCTCCACCCCGATCCGCTCCAACAGGCTGACTACCCGCTCGGCCATGGCCTGGCAGTAGGCGGCGATCACCTTGTTCTTGGTGTAGCCGGCCTTCAGCAGTCCCAGCGCCTCGGACTTGGCGAAGACGACGCAGACCGAGGATACGGCCGCCGGCTCGACATCGACGTCGAAGGAACGCGGGCCGAGTTCGGCGATCGGAATCTGCATCAGGTCGGAGATGACTTCCATGCCGCGACCGGTACCGGCCGCGCATTTGTCGTTCATCAGGAAGTTGGTGACCTTGCCTTTTTCGTCGCAGTGGATGGCCTTGCAGTCCTGGCCGCCCATGTCGAG
>DAIOGL010000213.1:3869-4987 GCA_036745235.1 Sulfuritalea sp. | reverse complement strand
GGTTCGTGCAGTCGCGCAACAAGCAGTCGGTGACGCTGAATCTCAAGCATCCCCGAGGCATCGAGATTGCGCGCAAGCTGGTGCAGGACGCCGACATCGTGGTAGAGAATTTCCGTCCCGGCGTCATGGAAAAGCTGGGACTGGGCTGGGATGCGCTCGCTGCGATAAATCCGGGCCTGGTCATGGTAAGGCTATCGGGCTTCGGCCAGACCGGGCCGATGGCCAGCCAGCCCGGCTTCGGCGCGATAGGCGAATCCATGGGCGGGCTGCGCTACGTTACGGGTTTTGCCGACCGGCCGCCGGTGAAGACCGGAATTTCCATCGGCGATTCGATTGCCGCGCTGTGGGGTGCGCTGGGCGCCTTGATGGCATTGCGCCACCGCGAAGTCAAGGGCGGCGCGGGGCAGGTGGTCGATGTCGCCCTGTATGAAGCGGTGTTCGCCATGATGGAGAGCCTGGTTCCCGAGTTCGACGTCTTCGGCTTCATTCGCGAACGCACCGGCAATGTGATGCCGGGCATCACGCCGTCGAACACTCATACGACGAAGGACGGCAAACACCTGATCATTGGCGCCAACGGCGACGCGATCTTCAGACGTCTCATGCTGGCCATCGGCCGCACGGATCTGGCAAACGATACGCAACTCGGCACCAATGCCGGCAGGGATGCGCGGGCAGGCGAAATCTACGGCGTAATCGACGCCTGGGTTGCCGCCAATGATGCGGAAGCTGTTTTGCGCATCGCCGCCGAGGCGCAAGTCCCGGCGAGCCGCATTTATTCCGCGGCTGACATGTTTGCCGATCCCCAGTTCCTCGCCAGGCAGATGCTCGAGATGGCGCAACTACCTGATGGGAAAGAGTTTCGTGTTCCCGGCATTGTGCCCAAGCTGTCGCTCACGCCGGGCGAGACCCGCTGGGTGGGGCCGGCTTTGGGTGAGCATACGGAAAAGCTGCTCGCTGGCCTCGGTTATACCCCTGAGGAGATAGCCGGCTTTCGGTCTGGTGGTGTTATCTGACTGATTAATAGCGACTTATTCCGTTACAACAGTCAACGCCGATAAGTAGGCTCAGTTCGGGGCTTTAATCGCTACGCGAGATTCGCTACAATTGCGGTCTTT
>DAIOGL010000213.1:0-3769 GCA_036745235.1 Sulfuritalea sp. | reverse complement strand
CGAATTCGCATTTGAGCATTCAGGGACTATCACCATGAGTTGTGACGATAAAGTCGATTGCGGTCGACGGCGTCTGCTGGTTGCCACGGCAGCCGCGGGCGGGGTGGCTGGGGTTGCGGTGGCTGTGCCCTTCGTGGCCAGCATGCTGCCTTCCGAGCGCGCGAAGGCGGCAGGCGCCCCGGTGGAAGTGGATATCAGCAAACTCGCTCCCGGCCAGATGATGACCGTGGAGTGGCGCGGCAAGCCGGTCTGGATCATCAACCGCACCAAGGAACAACTCGAGACCCTGGCAAAGGTCGCCGACAAGCTGGCCGATCCGAAATCGGAAAAGAAGATGCAGCCCGAGTACGCCAGGAATGAGACCCGGTCGATCAAGCCGGCGATTCTCGTGGCGGTCGGCATTTGCACCCATCTCGGTTGTTCGCCGACCGAAAAGTTCAAGACGGGCGCGGAGTCGGGCATCGACGCCGACTGGCAAGGAGGGTTCTTCTGCCCCTGCCATGGCTCCACTTTCGACCTCGCCGGCCGCGTCTACAAGAGCAAGCCGGCACCGGACAATCTCGAGATTCCTCCGCACATGTATCTTGGCGACTCCAAGATCGTGATTGGCGAAGACAAGAAGGCCTGATGCGATGAGCAAAGTGAACGCGATATTGCAGGGGACACTGAACTGGGTCGACGAGCGCTTCCCGCTCACGTCGAACTGGAAGGCGCATCTTGCCGAATACTATGCGCCGAAGAATTTCAACTTCTGGTACTTCTTCGGTTCGCTGGCGATGCTGGTGCTGGTGATCCAGATCGTCACCGGCATTTTCCTGACCATGCACTTCAAGCCCGACGCCTCGCTGAACGCCTCCGGCGTGCCGGTGGCATTTGCCAGCGTCGAATACATCATGCGCGATGTGCCCTGGGGCTGGCTGATCCGCTATATGCACTCGACGGGAGCTTCGGCTTTCTTCATCGTGGTGTACATGCACATGTTCCGCGGCATGCTCTACGGTTCCTACCGCAAGCCGCGCGAGCTGATCTGGATCTTCGGCATGATCATCTTCCTGTGCCTGATGGCCGAGGCCTTCTTCGGCTACCTGCTGCCCTGGGGCCAGATGTCGTTCTGGGGCGCACAGGTGATCGTGAATCTCTTCTCCGCGATCCCCCTGATCGGGCCGGACCTGTCGATTTGGCTGCGCGGTGACTTCGTCGTCGGCGATGCCACGCTGAACCGCTTCTTCGCCTTCCACGTCATCGCGGTGCCCTTCGTGCTGGTCGGGCTGGTGGCTGCACACATCATCGCCCTGCACGAAGTCGGCTCGAACAATCCGGACGGCGTCGAGATCAAGAAGAAGAAGGATGCGAATGGAATTCCGCTCGACGGCATTCCCTTCCATCCCTACTACTCGGTGAAGGACATCGTCGGCGTCGTGGTATTCCTGATGGTGTTCTCGGTAATCGTGTTCTTCATGCCCGAATTCGGCGGCTACTTCCTCGAGTACAACAACTTCTTCCCGGCCGACCCGCTGGTGACGCCGCCGCACATCGCGCCGGTGTGGTACTTCACGCCCTACTATTCGATCCTGCGCGCGGTGACCTATCCGCTGTTCGGCATCGATGCGAAGTTCTGGGGCGTCGTGGCCATGGGTGCTTCGACCCTGATCATCGCCTTGCTGCCGTGGCTGGATCGCAGTCCGGTGAAGTCGATCCGCTATCGCGGCCCGCTCTACAAGGGCTTCCTTACCGCCTTCATCATCTCCTTCTTTATCCTCGGCTACCTGGGCATGCTGGGCCCGACACCGGTGCGCACCATCGTCGCGCAGATCTGTTCGGTGATCTACTTTGCCTTCTTTCTGTTGATGCCTATTTACAGCAGCCTCGACAAGTGCCAGCCGGAGCCGGACAGGGTGACCTCGAAATGAAGAAATTCCTTACCGCAATCCTGTTTGCGCCGGTACTGGCGTTTGCCGCGGGCGTCGAACTGCATCTCGATCGTGCCCCGGACAAGGCCAACGACATGGCCGCCTTGCAAAACGGCGCCAAGATCTTCGTCAACTACTGTCTGAACTGCCATTCGGCGTCCTACATGCGCTACAACCGCCTGAAGGACATCGGTCTCACCGAGGCGCAGATCAAGGACAATCTCCTGTTCACCGCCGAGAAAGTCGGCGAGCCGATGAAGATTGCCATGCAGCGTGCCGACGCCAAGGTCTGGTTCGGCGCTGCGCCTCCCGACCTGACCGTGATCGCCCGGGCGCGGGCTTCCGAGTTCGGCAGCGGCGCCGACTGGCTTTACACCTATCTGCGTACCTTCTATCGCGACGAGAAGCGACCGACGGGATGGAACAACGTGGTGTTCGAAAACGTCGGCATGCCGCATGTCCTCTGGGAACTGCAGGGCGAGCAGGTCATGGGTGCGGACCACAAACTGACCCTGGCCAAGGCCGGCAAGCTCAAGCCGCAGGAGTTCGACGCGACAGTGGGCGATCTGGTTGCCTTTCTGAAGTACATGGGCGAACCGGTGGCGGAGTTCCGCAAGCAGCTTGGCGTGATCGTGCTGATTTTCCTGGCCGTATTCTTTGTCTTTGCGTACGCGCTGAAACGCGAGTACTGGAAAGACGTCCATTAATCCAATAAGTGAATGCAAATTATGGGGCATCGAGAAATGAACGCACCACCCGTCCGCAAAGTGGTGCGTGATGCCGACTATTCCTGGGGCACCAGCGCCATGATGAACCTGTACTCGGGCACCACGTGTCCGTTCAGCCATCGCTGCCGCATCGTCCTGTACGAAAAGCAGATGGACTTCCAGGTGATCGACGTCGATCTCTTCAACAAGCCTGAAGATATCGCCATCATCAATCCGTACAACCGCGTCCCGGTACTGGTTGATCGCGATCTGGTGCTCTACGAGTCGAACATCATCAACGAGTACATCGACGAGCGCTTCCCCCATCCGCAGCTGATGCCGCCGGATCCGCAAACGCGGGCCAAGGCGCGCCAGCTGCTGTTCACGATGGAGCACGAGCTGTTCAGCTACATCGACGCCCTCGAAAAGAATCTCAAGTCGGCCGACAAGTCGCGGATGCACATTCGCGACCGCCTGGTCGAACTGGCGCCGATGTTCAACAAGCAGAAGTTCCTGCTCGGCGACGACTTCTCGATGCTCGACGTGGCGATCGCGCCGCTGCTGTGGCGCCTCGACCATTACGGCATCGAACTGCCGAAGAGTGCAGCGCCGCTGATGAAGTTTGCCGAGCGCATCTTCTCGCGCCAGGGCTTCATCGATGCGCTGACGCCGACAGAAAAGATGATGCGCCGTTAAGGACGCATCCTCCGCGTCCGTACCTTGATTCATCTCGGCGCAACGCCAATGCAGTCAACCAAGCCCTACCTGATCCGCGCCATTCACGAATGGTGTGCGGATCAGGGCTTTACTCCGTATCTGGCGGTCAAGGTCGATGCGACGACGCGCGTCCCTCGCGAATTCGTCAAGGACGGCGAGATCGTCCTCAATGTCGGCCTCGAAGCGACCCACCAGCTGCTGATGGGCAACGAGGAAATAACGTTCCAGGCTCGCTTTGGCGGGCGCGCATTCCCGGTGGTGGTACCCATCGCGCGGGTTGCCGCGATCTACGCCAGCGAGAACGGCGAGGGCATGGCGTTCGAAGTCACCGAAACGCCGGTTGACCGGCTTGCCCCCGATGGCGGGACGCCGGATGCGACCGGGGAGGAGACAGCTTCCGCCGTATCACCGTCGCCGACTCCCGAGCGCCCCTCC
>DAIOGL010000212.1:0-5005 GCA_036745235.1 Sulfuritalea sp. | reverse complement strand
GTCGGCACCAGGCCGTCGCCGGGCAGATGGCCGTCGGGCGGCACGCTGATGCGCCAGCGATAGTCGCCGCGCTCCATGGGCAGGATGTCGCCCAGCGCTTCGGTGCTGGCGGCGGCGTCGCGCACAATGTCGTCACTGCGCGCCACCCAGTGGATCAGTCGCGGCCGGTCCGCCGGCAGCGACTCCTGCCGGTCCAGCGCAAACCAGCGCGGCCGCCCCGGCGGCGGCGCCTGCGGGTCGATCGCGATCAGTTCCAGGTAGATGCCTTCGCCCAGATGCAGCAAGCGGTTATGGGTGCCCATGCGGGCGTGCCGGCCGCCTTGTGCGAGCGCGACGCCCAGGCGATGCTCCAGCCAGGCTGCGCCGCGATCGAGGTCGCGCGCAGCGAGAACGAGGTGATCCGGTACAGCCACTACGTTTTGGGCTTCAGATGGACGTGGCCCCGGGAGCGGCCCGCAGGCTTGTAGCCGTGATGATGTCCGCGCCCGGCATCGAGCTCGACATCGATCAGGTTGAGCTGGCCGTGGCGCACGCCGCGCTCGGCGATCAGCGCATCGGAAAAGTCGCGCACCGCGGCGGTCGGCCCGCGCAGGATCACGCTTTCGAGGCAGTTCTCGTGGTCGAGATGGGCATGCAGCGTCGCCACCGTGAGATCGTGCCGGCCATGCTGCAAGGCGGTCAGCCGTTCGGCCAGGTCCCGCTCGTGGTGGTTGTAGACATAGGACAAGCTGGCGACGCAATGCGTCGCCTCGCCGCGCTGTTGCCGCGCCTGTTCGATATGCGCGCGCAACACGTCGCGCATCGCTTCGGAGCGGTTCCGGTAGCCCCGTTCCGCGATCAGGCGGTCGAATTCGGCGGCCAGATCGGCGTCCAGGGAAATCGTAATGCGCTCCATCTCAGGACTTTCCCCTCATCTCCAGAACCTGCTCGACGACGCCGCCGCGCTTGAGAAACTCCAGCCGATGGTCCCGATCCATTTTCACCACGCGTTCCAGATAGTCGAGATTGCGGTCTATCGACTCCATGTAGAAATCCCTATCGGCATCCTGCTCCTGGCCGAAATGCTTCTTCAGGTGGGCCGAGAGCCCGTGCAGATCCTTGTCGAGGCGTGCCTTGGTCATGCGATAGAAACCGGAGGTGCCTTCCAGCAACTCGTGGATATTGCCAAAGCCGCCCATCTGCGCTTCCTCGAACTCGAAGTACAGGAACAGCAGGCGCTCGATGTACTCGCGATTGGCCATCTGGCCGATCAGGTCGGCGGTCGCCGTGGCGTAGGCGGCACGCTGCTGCTGCGGGTTGTCGAACTTCACCCAGGCGGGATGCTTGCGGTGGTCGGTAAGCAGGATCACCTTGGTCGTGATTTCGAGAACATCCGGCGGCAGGGCGGACAGGTGCCGCCTGGCGAAATCCACGCCGCGCAGCACATGACTGCTGGTGAACTGGGCGCCGGTGCCGCTGGCCTCCTCGTCGCTCATCAGGTAGCCGACATCGTGCAGCAGGGCGCCGATCAGCGCGGCATCGATATGATCGGCATCCAGTCCCTGGCCGGCCAGATGCAGGCCATGCAGCATGCGCGCGGCACACAGCACGACCTCGTTGGTGTGGGTACGGTTGTGGTACAGCGTCTTCAGCTTCTGGTAGCCCGGCAGACGGCCGTCGAAGGCGCGATCCAGCAGGCCGAACGTATCGGCAATCCGCGTCAGATCATGGCCCGGCGCGAAGCCGAGGACGATTCTGCCGACTTCGGCCTCGACTTCTCCGGTATCACGGGTATTGCCCAGCGCAGTAAAGGGGCTGTCGTAGGTCATGGATTGCGTTGCGCAAGGTCCGTAGGCTGGAGGCTAAATCCTAGCAGAGCGCCATCCGAAAACAGCGGCTGGCATGATAAAAAGCCTGCTGGTCCGGCAGCTTGGCTCGACGTCGAGCATGGCGCCCATCATCGAAATGTTGACCCAGATTAAATCGCCGCAACCCGACAGCGTTATGCTGCATCGCACACGCAATGCGCCAGGCATCTTCTCCAGGGGTCCGTGCCATGTCAGATACCGATAAGATCGACGCCGTTATTGACCGCCATCGCCGTGACGGCACGCGCCTGATGCAGATCCTGCGCGAGATCCAGGAGCAGCTCGGCTGGCTCTCGCCCGCGACCCTGACCCGCGTGGCCGACCTGGTCGGCTGGCCGCGCGCCATGGTGAGCGGCACCGCCTCCTTTTACAGCTTCTTCCACACCCGGCCGCGCGGAAAATATTGCGTACTCTGGTCCGACAACATCACCGACCGCATGCTGGGCAATGCCGACCTGATGGACGCCATGTGCAAGAAGCTCTGGCTGGAACCCGGCCGCGTTTCGGAAGACGGCCTGGTCAGCGTGAACACCACCTCCTGCACCGGCATGGGCGACCAGGGCCCGGCGCTGCTGGTGAACTACCGCACCATCACACGCATGACGCCGTCCCGCGTCGGCGAGATGGTCGGCCTGATCCGCAACCAGACGCCGGTCACCGAATGGCCCGCCGAATGGTTCGCCGTCGACGACAACATCCGGCGCAAGGACATCCTGCTCGCTCACGATCTCGTTCCCGGCCAGGCGCTGTCCGCCGCGCTGAAGCGCGGCCCGGAAAAAATGCTGGCCGAGATCAAGGCGGCCCGCCTGCGCGGCCGGGGCGGAGCCGGCTTTTCGACCGGCCTCAAATGGGAGGCCTGCCGCAACGCAGAAGGCCATGGGGACGGTGCCGCGCACTATGTCGTCTGCAATGCCGACGAGGGCGAGCCGGGCACGTTCAAGGACCGGGTGCTGCTGACCTCGTATGCCGACCTGGTGTTCGAGGGCATGAGCATCGCCGGCATGGTAGTCGGCGCGAAAAAGGGCCTGCTCTACCTGCGCGGCGAATACCGCTACCTGCTCGAACCCCTGGAGTCGGCGCTGGCGGCACGGCGCGAAGCCAGGCTGCTGGGGAAGAACATTCTCGACGGCGACTTCGAGTTCGACATCGAAATCCATCTCGGTGCCGGCGCCTACATTTGCGGCGAGGAATCCGCCCTGATCGAATCGCTGGAAGGCAAGCCGGGCCGTCCGCGCATCCGGCCGCCCTTTCCCGTCACCAACGGCTACCTCGGCCAGCCGACCACGGTGAATAACGTCGAAACGCTCGCCGCCTCCTGCCTGATCGCCGCCTACGGCAGCGAATGGTATGCGCAGCACGGCACCGATAAATCGACCGGCACCAAGCTGCTTTCCGTCAGCGGCGACTGCGAACGCCCCGGCATTTACGAGTACCCCTACGGCGTCACGGTGCGCCAGGTGCTGGAAGATTGCGGCGCCACCGATTCGCAGGCCGTGCAGAATTCCGGCCCGTCCGGCGTCTGCGTGGCCGAATCCGAATTCGGCCGCAGGATCGCCTTCGAGGACCTGCCCACGGCGGGCGCCTTCATGGTCTTCGACGAAACCCGCGACATGTTCGAGGTGGCGCGCAACTTCGCCCACTTCTTCGCCCACGAGTCCTGCGGCTTCTGCACCCCCTGCCGGGTCGGCACGACGCTGGTGCGCAACATGATGGACAAGATCGCGCGCCAGCACGGTTCGCCCTATGACATCGACGAACTGTTCAAGCTGCATCGCCTGATGCAGGGCGCCAGCCACTGCGGGCTGGGCAACAGCGCCTGCAATCCGGTGTTCGACACCCTGAACAAGTTCCGCCCCGCCTACGAACGCAGGCTCCAGTCGCTCGATTACGAGCCGGCCTTCGATCTCGACGCGGCCCTGTCGCAGGCACGCCAGATGACCGGCCGCGACGATGCCGCCGCGCACTTTGCAGCGAACTCGCAAGACGAGGCAAAAGCATGAACCCGACCAACAGCTTCCAGCTCGACGGCGAAGAAATTCCCTTCACCCCGGGACAAACCATCATCCAGGCGGCGACCGCGCATGGCGCCTACATCCCCCACCTCTGCTGGCATCCCGACTTCAGTCCTTACGGGTCCTGCAAGCTGTGCACGGTGAAGGTCAATGGCCGCTTCGGCTCCTCGTGCACCATGGAGGCCCAGGCCGGCATGGAGGTCGAGAACCGCACGGCCGAACTCGACGACAAGCGCCGCACGCTGCTGCAGATGTTCTTCGTCGAAGGCAATCATTTCTGTCCGTCCTGCGAGAAAAGCGGCAACTGCACCCTGCAGGCGACGGCCTACGAACTGAAGATGATGTCGCCGCACTTCGACATGTTCTATCCCGACCGGCCGGTCGATGCCTCGCATCCCGACATCCTGCTCGATTTCAACCGCTGCATCATGTGCGGGCTGTGCGTCGCCGCCTCGCGCGAGGTCGACGGCAAGAACGTCTTCGCCATGGGCGGGCGCGGCCTGCTCGGCCGGCGGGTGCACGTCAGCAGCGAAAGCGGCAAGCTGGCCGATACCGATTTCGCCGTCACCGACCGCGCCGCGAGCATCTGCCCGGTCGGCGTGATCCTGAAGAAGCGCAAGGGCTTCACCGTGCCCATCGGCGAGCGCAAGTATGATCTCGCGCCGATCAGCGAGCACGTCACGGAGAAAGCGCCATGAACGCCCCGATGAAGACGGCTGCACCTCCCGTCAGGAAGCTGCGTGTCGCCACCACCAGCCTCGCCGGCTGCTTCGGCTGCCACATGTCCTTCCTCGACATCGACGAGCGCCTGCTGAAGCTGCTCGACCTGATCGAATTCGACCGCTCGCCGCTGACCGACATCAAGCACTGCGGCCCCTGCGACCTGGGCATCATTGAAGGCGGGATCTGCAATGCAGAGAACGTGCATGTGCTGCGCGAGTTCCGCAAGAACTGCAAGATCATCCTCGCACTGGGCGCCTGCGCGATCAACGGCGGCCTGCCGGCGCAGCGCAACCACCTCGACCTGCGCGACGTGCTCGAAGAGGTATACCAGACCGAGCACCTGCTCGGCCGCGGCGGCATTCCCAACGACCCGGAACTGCCCCTGCCGCTCAACAAGGTGCACCCGATCCATGAGGTCGTGAA
>DAIOGL010000211.1:0-5019 GCA_036745235.1 Sulfuritalea sp. | reverse complement strand
AAGACGGCGGGCGTGGGCGACCTGACCATCAGCGGCGCCACCAACGGCACCGCGGGCGGCGCGGTGGAAACGCTGACGCTGCAGGCGGGCCTGGGCAGCGTGACATTTGGTGGCGCGGTCGGCAGCGGCGCGAGCCTCGGGGCCGTAACTATTGCCAGTGCCGCCAATCTTGGCTTTGGGGGCAGCGTCAGTGCGAGCAGTCTGACTCAAACGGCAGGTACCGGCACCACCACGCTGAACGGCTCGGTCAGTACCAACGGAGCGGGCGGGGTCAGTCTTACGGGTACGAATCTGGTGGTGAATGCGGGTATCACCACTACCGGTGGCGGGGCGGTGGCGATTACCGAATCAGGGACGGTGACTACGGCAGCGGCCGGGGACATCACCTCCGGCGCAGGTGTGACTATCGCTGGTGGCGGGGCGTTTGGCTCGGCAGGGGACATTAGCGGTACCGTAGTTAGCCTCAAGGGCGTCGGCCTGACGAATACCGGCACGATTACAGGCACGACCAGCGTTACCGTCGACTCTGGGACGGGAACCCTGACAAGCAGCGGCGGCACGATTGCGAATGGCGGCGCTGGGAGCACGGCACCGATCGTGTTGAAGGGAGACAGCATGGTCCTGGCCGGGGGAACGATCACCGGCCATGCGGCCCTGGTTACGCTGACCTCCGGCACGGTAGGGCAGACGATCAGCCTGGGCTCGGGCGCCGGGCTGTTGCTGACCCAGGCGGAACTCGACGTACCGACGACGACCGGCGGCCTGATGATCGGTGATCCTTCGCATACCGGCGACATCGTCATCGGCGGGACGATCAATCCGCTGGTCGGCGCATCTGGCGGCTTTACCATCAACAACGGCTACGATCTGTCGGGCGGGCCAACGGTAGGGAAGATCGTAGACAGCGGAGCCGGTCTCATCGATGTGGCGGACAACGTCATGCTCCGCTCCTACGGCGATATCGGCGATGCGGTGACGCCGGTTCACATCGGCTCCAACGCAATCTCGCTGATCACCAGTTCCGAGGCGGGCAATGCGTTTACCTATATCGGCAAGATCGGGGCGCTGGTGCTTTCCGGAGTCAACAGCCCTGGCGGCCAGGTCTTCTACACCGCCACCGGGCCGATCAGCCAGAGCGGTCCGATTGCCGCAGGGGCGCTGCATGCCACCGTTACCGGCGCCGGAGGCATTACCTTGCAGGACAACCTGAACACAGTGACCAATCTGTATCTTGAGGCTCCGGGAGCGCTGACTTACTATCAGGACGCTGCCTACACGGTGGTCGAGGCCAAGGGCAGCGGCATGGATTTCTCGTCGGCCGGCAACCTGAATCTCGCGCCGGTAACCGGCAGCGGCCCGTTGAACATAGATGCGGGGACGGGCGACATACTGCTCAGCACCACCGGAGGTGCATCCGCAATTACGGTCACGGGGTCAGGCAAGGTCCTTGCGAAGAACATCAAGTTCACGTCGGCCAATGCCGTGAATTTCAGCGGGGGCAGCAATGCCCTGAACCCCGGCGTGTCGAACGATCTTCTGGTGAAGACCACCGGCGACATCGAGGTCAATGCGGTCAGCATGAACGTTACGGGCGGCACGGCGATCGCCGGCCTCGGCCAGAGCCTCAAGAATGATGCGGTCATCGAGGCGGCCGGCGTCATCAAGATCACAACCACCGGCGATCTGACGCTGAATGGAGGTACGGCCACCACGTCAGACGACACGGCCAAGGCGCAAGCCAACGCCTTCCTCAGCGCGGACAAGCTCGACCTCAAGGTCGGCGGCAATTTCTACATCAACGGCGGAACGGCCAACCTGACCGGCGGTGAGGCGAACGTGAGTTCCATCGTCTTCGTAAAATCAGGCAAGGGCTTCGATGTGACGGGGGATTTCGTGCTGACCGGAGGCACCATCGCCGGCACCGGAACAAGGGCCACGGCACTGGCGGTATTCGATCCGGAGCTGACGCTGGAGATCAAGACCGGAGGAAGCGTCGCGGTGGTCGGCGGCACTACGCCATCCGCGTCGGCCAACCTGTTGGCGTCGGCCAGTATCCAGAACGCCGGGCCGATCAATTTCACAATCGACGGTTCGGGGACCTTCACCCATCCCGATGGTGTGGTTGCCGCGCTGCTCGGCCCGGGCATCAGCGGCGGGCTCATCGTCGCCGGCGGCAAGGGCTCCGGCCTTTATGACGTCCTCGACAATCCCGTGACTGGCAATTTCTACCCGATTACCTACAGTTTCACGGGCGGGGGAGCATTAACGGTGATCACCGATTTGCCGAATCATTCGGTTGGACTTGTCAAATCCCGAACGGCGATCGGAGTGGATGAGTCGCTGATGGGCTACATCAACTTTTCGATCAATACTGAAACGATTGCCCAAAGCCGGCGCGGCGCTACGGATCAGGGCAATTACAAGCGCAAGATTGCAGGACAATGTAGCTAAGGAGAGGACCATGAAAACGAGTCGTTTTATTCTTGCAGTACTGGCGTGCCTGATGGCTGGCAGCGCTTTGGCCAATGGCACAATCATTCAGCTTTCCGGAACGCTTTCGGTCAAGCGGGCGGACGGCTCGACGCGGATTCTGTCGATGAAGTCGGAGGTCATTCCCGGCGACACGCTGCAAACGCAAAAGGACAGCTATGCGCAAATCAAGTTCACGGACGGAGCAACCATCACCCTGAAGCCGAATACCCAATTTACCGTGGCGGCCTATACCTTCGTCGAAAACAAGCCGAAGGAGGATAAGGCGGTATTCGCGCTGCTGAGGGGAGGCTTGCGTGCAGTATCCGGCCTGATCAGCAAGCGCGGCGATCAGGATGCCTACGAGATGAAGACCGAGACGGCCACCATCGGAATTCGCGGCACGATATTCGATGTCGATGACTGCAAGACGGGTCTCTGCAAGAAAGAGGGCGCCGGCAGCGAGGCTACGCACGAGGCGGGCGTTTACGTGAGCGTGCGCGACGGCGAAGTGCGGGTGGTCAACAGTGCCGGTGCCCTGTCCATCGGGGCCGGGCAATTCGGCTTCATCGCCGCCAACGATGTCTTGCCGAAACTCCTGCCGGCTGATCCCGGCCTGGGCTCCATCCCCCAGTCGTCGCTGGTTGAGACCGTCACCTCCGGCGGTGTGAACAAGGGCATCTGCGACTGACGTCCTGCGCAAGAGTGGAACAGGGGGTGACTTGGGCGGCTTTTTGGGCCTTGAGCACCCCGGCAGCCGGACATAATTCGTCAGTGTCCGTCATTCCGGTCCGGGTTGATTCCCGGACCGGCTCGTTGCCATGAATGCCATCAGCGCATCTGAATCCGCTTCGACTCCGTTGCCCGAAAAAATCGCCTTGCTGGTGCATGAGGCGCGCTGGCTGCTGGTCGGCCTCGTCGGGCTTTACCTGGGGCTCATTCTCTGGGGTTTCGAGCGGACCGATCCGGGCTGGTCGCATGCCGCGACTGTCGAGCGCATCGCCAATCCGGGAGGGCGCTTCGGCGCCTGGCTGAGCGATCTGCTGCTGTATCTGTTCGGGCTTTCCGCCTGGTGGTGGGTGGCTTTGCCGTTTTTCCTGCTGGCATGGGGCTACCACCGCCTCAGCCACCTGTTCGGCGGCGATCGCCGTTCCCTGCTGATTGCCCTCGCGGGTTTCATCCTCCTTCTGCTCGCAAGCTGCGGCCTCGAGGCGATGCGCTTCTGGAGCCTGAAGCTGGCGCTGCCGCTGGCGCCCGGCGGCATGCTGGGAACCGAAGTCGGACGTTACATGGCGCGGTTTCTCGGCTACACCGGCGGCACGCTGATTCTGCTGGTGCTGGCAATGATCGGATTCAGCCTGTTCACCGGCGCCTCGTGGATAGCCATTGCCGAGAAGGCCGGCATCCTGCTGGAGGGAGCCTATGTCGGCCTGCGCAGCCTGTGGGACAGCTGGCAGGATCGTCGCTATGGTCGCGCCGTGGCCGAGCAGCGCGAAGAGGTGGTTGAGACCGAACGGCGCAAGGTCGAGGACAGTCCGCTGCCGCCGCTGCGGATCGAGCCGGTTGAAATCACCGTGCCGGTCGCACCCAAGGCCGTCGCGAGAGCGGAGAAGGAGCGCCAGTCGCCGCTGTTTTTCGACGCGCCCGGCGGTGCGCTGCCGCCGCTGCACCTGCTGGCCGAGCCGGTGCACAATGCGGCCGACATGCCGGCGCCCGAAACCCTTGAATTCACCTCGCGCCTGATCGAGCGCAAGCTGGCCGACTTCAACGTCGAGGCGAAGGTTCTGACGGCTCACCCGGGGCCGGTGGTGACGCGCTACGAGATCGAGCCGGCGGTCGGGGTCAAGGGCAGCCAGATCGTCGGGCTGGCGAAGGATCTGGCGCGTGCGCTGTCGCTGGTATCGATCCGCGTGGTCGAAACGGTGCCCGGCAAGTCCTGCATGGCGCTGGAACTGCCCAATCCGCGGCGGCAAATCGTGCGGCTGTCCGAAATCATCGGTTCGCAGGCCTACCATGGCATGCATTCCCCGCTTTCCGTGGCGCTGGGCAAGGACATCGGCGGGCAGCCGGTGGTGGTCGACCTGGCCAAGATGCCCCACCTGCTGGTGGCGGGGACCACGGGCTCGGGCAAATCTGTCGGCATCAATGCCATGATCCTCTCGCTGATCTACAAGGCCGAGCCCAAGGACGTGCGCATGATCATGGTCGACCCCAAGATGCTGGAACTGTCGATCTACGAAGGCATTCCGCACCTGCTGGCGCCGGTGGTGACCGACATGACCAAGGCGGCCAATGCGCTGAACTGGTGCGTCGGCGAAATGGAGCGACGCTACAAGTTGATGTCGGCCATGGGTGTGCGCAATCTCTCGGGCTACAACAGCAAGATCAACGAGGCGAAGAAGGCCGGTGAGCACATCCCCAATCCCTTCTCGCTGACGGCCAACACCGAAATCGGCCCCGAGCCGCTGGAAACCATGCCCTACATCGTCGTGGTGATCGACGAACTGGCCGACCTGATGATGGTGGTGGGCAAGAAGATCGAGGAGCTGA
>DAIOGL010000210.1:0-5043 GCA_036745235.1 Sulfuritalea sp. | reverse complement strand
GTCGAACGCGCGATAGCCATCGTCGAACGCGCGCTGGAGAAATTCGGCGCACCGATTTATGTGCGGCACGAGGTGGTGCATAACCGCTACGTCGTCGATGAGCTCAAGGCCAAGGGTGCCGTGTTCGTCGAAGAGTTGTCCGAAGTGCCGGACGGCGCCACGGTCATTTTCAGCGCCCACGGCGTGCCCCAGTCGGTCCGCATCGAGGCGGAAAAGCGCGGGCTGAAGGTGTTCGATGCCACCTGTCCGCTGGTGACCAAGGTGCACCTCGAGGTGTCGCGCCTGCACAAGCAGGGTTACGAGATCGTGATGATCGGCCACAAGGGCCACCCCGAAGTCGAGGGCACCATGGGCCAGGCGACGGGCCGCATGTACCTGGTTGAAAACGTCGAGGATGTGGCGCAGCTGCAGCCGACAGTCGGCGCCGGCGGTACGGTGCCGCTGGCCTATGTCACGCAGACCACGCTCTCGGTGGACGATGCCCGGGTGATCGTGCATGCATTGACGGCGCGTTTCCCGCAGATCGTCGGGCCGCGCAAGGACGACATCTGCTACGCCACGCAGAACCGCCAGGACGCCGTCAAGGCAATGGCCGGCAAGGTCGATGTGGTGATCGTGGTCGGCTCGAAGAACAGCTCGAATTCCAACCGCCTGCGCGAAGTCGCGGCGATCGGCGGCGTCCCGGCCTATCTGGTGGATGGCGCCGAGCAGATCGATGCGAAGTGGCTGGCCGGCAATGCGCGCGTTGGCGTCACGGCGGGCGCTTCGGCGCCGGAAGTGCTGGTCAACGGCGTGGTGGAACGCCTGAGGACGATCGGCGCCGACAAGATCGAAACCCTCGAGGGCGTGGCCGAGAACGTCAATTTTCCCTTGCCGAAGGAACTGCTCGGCGACTAGGCCGCGGCAGCGTCCGGTTGCGGTGTTGCGCCCGATCGCGGTGATGCGGGGTGCGGCAATTCAATAGCGCTCGCGCATGTAGATGTAGGGTGCCTTTGACGCGCCGAACCTGACGCGAACCGCCGGCGCCTTCGTGTCGCCCACTCCGCAGGTATTGCCGGCCAGGTAGTTGAGACGCGGACCCGGATCTCCGGCTCCGAGCGGCGCGGCGCTCCAGGTCGTGCAAGCCTCCGGGTTGGGCAATCCGGTGCCCATGTTCACGCCCATGTTCAGCGCGACGTCGGCGCCGCCTGCTCCCGGCGTGGATGGCGTCAGCACCAGGGTGGCGGTACCACCGGCAAGGGTCAGCGTCGGATCTCCGGCAACTCCCGCAGGCGGCACGGCAAACGCGAGACCGGAGCCGCCGGACTGAATCACGTTGCCAATCGCAACGGCGTCCGCCGTCAGCGCGGTGCAATTGTCGTCGGTGTTGGGCGTCCAGCGGGTGCCGGTGTAATAGTCGGTGCGCACGGGCACCCGGATCGGCAGCAAGTCCGAGCCATAGGCGTTGAGCAGGCGCAGACGCCCGTTGCGCACGACCAGCGATGCCTGGGCCTGCCCGTGCGAATTTGCGCCATCCGCGTCCTTGGCGCAAACGGCCACCGTGGCCGGCACGCCAAGCGCCTGGGCATAGGAAACGGGCAGCGGCGCCGCGACATTGGTCACCGGCGACGTGGTGGCGACGCCGGGAGTCGCGTCGAAATCTGCGGCCGCGAGGGTGTTGTTGGCGAATCCGGTCGTTGTCGGCGTACAAGCGCCGGCGCCATCGCTGCCGAGGGTAACTGCCTTGGCGTAACTTCCCGTGCTGACGTAGTTCTGGGTGACTGCGGCCGAGCTTCCAAGTACGGCATTGTCGGCGCTCATCGCGCTCACCTTGATGCGGAACGGCTGGCCCGAATAGGTGAAACTGGTGCACGGCTGGGTGGTATCGAACTCCGTGGTGAGGTAGGCAGGCTTGAACGGCCCGGCGGCGGCGGAGCCCCAGGGGCTCAGGCCGGAGCCAAGATATCCGCTGCCGTTGGCGAGCGTTGCCGCGAGCACCAGATCTCCCACCTCGGTCCAGGCCAGGGCCGTGTCGCACACCGAACCGCCGCTGGCCGGAACACATTTTCCGGGAGTGAAACTGCCGGCCGTCAGTTGCCCGAGTTGTCCGCCGGCGGGGCCTACCAGTTGCGAATTCGCGGCAGAGACGAGGGCGGCAGAAACCGGCTGCAGGAGCACGGTTTCCGGCGTCGATTCGAGGCCGAAGTTGGGGGTCGCGGCACCGCCGCTGGCGCGTGCCGTCACCGCAGCGCCGAACGATACGCCGGCGGCGTATGGGCTGGCGGGAACCACGAGGAAATCGAAGGGCGCCGTGACGAAGGGCAGGGAAGCTCCGGCCAGCGCCGTCAGCAGCGGCGGCACGAGGGATCCGTCCGCGGCCTTTGCCGCGTGCAGCCGGGCCAGGCCGACATCGCTGAACGCCAGCGTGAAAGGGGCGTTGCCGTTGGCATCGAAACTCATGGTGACCGGGGTGTAGCTGGACACGCTGCCGTTGTTGTTGCGTGCGATGGTGGTCGGCGTCCCGCCGTTGATGCTCATCAGATTGCTGCCGGAGCAGGTGGCCGGGTTGTTGCATTCGTAGGCGAGGTTGACCGAGTTGGCGCCCGAAAGCGCTGCCTCGCATGCCAGCGTGCTGGTATTGGTCTTGATCGCACGCAGGTAGTAGGTGGATGAGGTCACGCCGGCCTGTTGCGCCGCGATGGTCGCTTCGGGGCCGTCGGCGACCGCCGCGAACAGGAAGCCTGCCGTCTTGTTGGTGGCCGAGCAATTGTCCGTGACCGTGCATGAGCCGTTCTGGCAGCATTGCCGCGCGTTCGCGACCGGCGTCGTCGGCGTCGATTCGCCGGACAAGGTGACGGTGACCGTCGCGCCGTCCGCCGCGGCGGCGCAGTTCAGGGTCGTGGTGGCGACGCCGGCGCCATTGAAGCTCACGGTGGTCGATCCGAGCGTGCAGATGTTGGCCGCGAGGTTCGCGGTTTGTCCCGCCAGGGTATTCAACGGGCTGGTGCAGGGGCTCGTGTTGTTGGCGCAGGCCGTCACCGTCACCCCTCCCGCCACGCAGGCAACCGTGCCGGTCGGCAGCGACAATTCGTAGTGATCCGGCTGGGTCACGACCGGCCTGAGCGCGATGGTGAGAAAGGCGTTGATCGAATTGGTGACTGTCGCGGTCGTGTTGCCGGTCGCCCCCGCCGTCGCCTTGGCGCCATCCCATACGGCGAAGCCGCCGCCAAGTCCGGTGGTCGTGCCGGCGTCATTGCGCTCGGCGATGCCGGTCAGGTTCGCGTTCGTCTCCGCGCTGAACGCCGCCGCGGCGCTGTCGTTGTCGCGCGCGACGGCCTGCACGATCCGCGTGTTGGGCACGGTGGTGGTGACGCCGGTCACCGCCACCGAAGTGCTGGCGGCTGCCTTGACGCCGCCGCCGGTGATGTCCCACGGGTTGCCCGAACTTGCCGTGCCGCGATAGGTGATGATCCGGGCATAGGCGTGGTCGGCCGGCGCGGTGATGCTGGGGCCGGGCATCGACGTCGAAGTGGCCCGCGCCCAATACACGGAAAGGGTGGTCCCCGCGGTACCCGTGCCGGTTGTCTGCGGGCTGTTCGTCACGGGCAGGAATCCGGCGGCATCGGCCAGCGTCGGCGCCTCGCCGCCGGCAGTCTCGATGAACAGCAGGGCCACGTCGTCTATGGCATGCGGCGGCCAGTTCAGGCCCGCGGTGACCGCGGTTCCGGTGGCGCTGAATGCCGGCGCCAGAGTCGTCTGCGGCTTGAGCGCGATGGTGAGGAAGGCGTTGATCGAACTCGTCACCGTCGCCGTGGTGCTGCCCGTCGCGCTGGCCGTTGCCTTGTAGCCGTCCCACACGGCGAAGCCGCCGCCGTTGCCCTGGGTGGTGCCTGCGTCGACTCTTTCGGCGATGCTGGTCAGGTTGGCATTCGCCTGCGCGCTGAAGGCGGCCGCGGCACTGTCATTGTCGCGGGCCACGGCCTGGACGACTAGCGTGTCGGCCACCGTGGTGGTGACGCTGGTCAAGCTCACCGATCCGCTCGCCGGCGTCTTGGTGCCGCCGCCCGTCACGTCCCATGGATTGCCGGCGTTGACTACGCCGCGGTAGGTGAGTATCTGTGCGTAGACGTGGTTACCCGGGTCGGCGACCGTCGGCGCGCCCATCGCGGCCGACGTCGCCCGCGCCCAGAAGACCGTGAGCCGGGTTCCTGCCGTTCCGGCGCCGACTGACTTGGGGCTGTTCGCCACCGCCGCGAAGCCTGCGGCGGTGGATAGGGTGGCCGCCTGGCCGCCGGTGCTCTCGACAAACAGCAACGCTATGTCGCCGGCAGCGTGCGGCGGCCATGCCGGGCTGACGGCTCCCGTGCCGCCGAGCGCCGTGCCGGCGGCCTGGAAGCGCGGTCCTGCCTGCGGCTTGAGCGCGATGGTGAGGAAGGCATTGATTGAACTTGTCACGGTGGCCGTGGTATTTCCGGTCGCACCCGCCGCGGCCATCACGCCGCTCCAGATGCCCAGGCCACCGCCGTTGCCATTGGCCGTTCCGGCGTCGAGATGTTCGACGATGCCGGCGAGGTTCGCATTCGACTGCGCGCTGAAGGCTGCCGCCGCCGAGTCGTTGTCGCGCGCTACCGCCTGCACCACCAGCGTGTTCGCCACCGTGGTGGTGACGCCCGTCACGGTGACCGAGCCGCTGGCCGCGGCCTTGACGCCGCCGCCGGTGACATCCCATGGGTTGCCGGAATTGATGACGCCGCGGAAGGTGACGATCTGGGCATAGAAATGATCGCTCGGCACCGCGATTGTCGGCGCCGGCATCGCAGACGAAGTCGCCCGCGCCCAGAATACGGTGAGTCGGGTTCCGGCCGTTCCGGCGCCCGTTGCCTGCGGACTGTTCAGCACCGGGGCGAAGCCGTTGGCAACGCCGAGCGTGACCGGCTGTCCGCCGGTGCTTTCGACGAACAGCAGCGCAACGTCGCCCGCCATGTGCGCCGGCCATGCCGGCCTTCCGCCCATGCCGCCGGCAGCGTTGCCATTCACCGCGGTTCCGGCGCCCTGATAGACCAC
>DAIOGL010000209.1:0-5062 GCA_036745235.1 Sulfuritalea sp. | reverse complement strand
AGTTGCTCCCCGGCATCACCCTGTCGATCGCGGCACCAAGGGAGTCAGAGCATGCAGAATCCGTCACAGTCCAGGACCCACGCCGTCGCCAACGACGCCGCAACCGCGAAATTGTTCCGGCAAGCCGCCGCCGCGGGGCGCGACTCCCTGAACCCGGAAGAACTCGGCATCCTGCTCGCGAGCCTGGACATGGTCCCGGCCCAGGACGCGCGGCCGACGCCAGGGGCGAACGCCGTCGAACTGCGGATCAGCCTGAACAACACGCGCGAATTCGGCATGGTCATCAGCGCCGGGCTGGGCGGCCTCGATACCGATCTCGACGAGGGCAATTTCAGGAAGGATCGGGCGTCGGTCTACGCCGCCGTCGAACTGACCAATGCCGGCGATTTCCTCGATCTGTTCAAACGCACACTGGCCTACCAGCGGCTCGCCGCGATTGCGAAGCGCGATGGCCAGCCCGTCCCGGATGAACAGCTCAGGAACTGCTTCGACCAGATGCTCGCGCTGGGACGCGGCCAGTCCCCGGGGAACCCGGAAGCCGCGTTCGTGCTGCGCAGCCTGGAACTCAATCCCGTCTCTGCAGGTCCCCGGCTTGCGGTTCATGCCGCCCATTGCGAATTCGGCGCACCCCCCGCCAGTCGCCTGCCCCGCCCGATTCACAAGATCGACAAGCTGATCCATCCGGCCTCGATCGGCATCATCGGGGTCTCGTCCTCCAACATGAATTTCGGCCGCATCATTCTGCGCAACCTGATGGGCAGCGGCTACAGCAAGGAGCGCCTGTGCATCATCCGCCCCGGCGAGACCGAGATCGACGGCGTCAAGTGCGTCGAAAGCCTGAAGGCGCTGGACCACAAGCTCGACCTGCTGATCGTCGCGGTGGCCGCCAGCGCAGTCTACGAACTGGTCGATGAAATCATCGAAACAGACTCCGTCGAATCGGTGATGCTGATCCCCGGGAGCCTGGGCGAAACCAAAGCCAGCCGCGAACCCGCTGCCGCACTCGCCGAGCGCATCAACGCCGCCCACGCCAAGCCTGGCGGCGGCCCGGTTTTCCTCGGCGCGAACTGCCTCGGCGTGGTGTCGCATCCCGGCTCCTACGATTCGTGGTTCATCCCGCTGGAGCGCCTGCCGAAACCGCAGAAGAAACCCGAGCGCAACTCGGTCATGCTGAGCCAGAGCGGCGCCTTCATGATCACGCGCATCAGCCAGAATCCCTGGCTCGATCCGCGCTACATGCTGGCGCTGGGCAACCAGACCGACCTTACCCACGGCGACATGCTCGGCTATTTTGCCGAGTTGCCCGAAATCGAAACCATCGGCATCTACATCGAGGGCTTCAAGGATCTCGACGGGCTCGACTTCGCCAGGGCGGTGCGCAAGGCCGTGCTCAAGGGCAAGCAGGTGGTGGTCTATAAATCAGGAAAGACCGTGCCGGGCATGGGCGGCGTCATGGGCCATACCGCATCCATCGCAGGTGGGCCGATCCTGTTCGAATCGGTGGTGCGCCAGGCCGGAGCGATCGTCGCCGAGGACTTCAATACCTTCGACGACCTGTTCTACATCGCCGGTGCGCTGCACCGGAAGAAGATCGGTGGCAATCGCCTGGGCGCCATCAGCGGCGCCGGCTTCGAAGCGGTCGGCATGGCCGATTCCATCGAGTCGGACACCTTCGCCATGACCATGGGCGCCCTCGGCGAGGATACGGTCAAGCGGCTGGAAGAGGTTCTGCTCGCCAAGAAATTGAATGCCCTGGTCGAGGTCAGGAACCCGATCGACATCAACCCGGGCGCCGACGACGAAGCCCACCTGCAAATCGTCGAGGCCTTTCTGCAGGATCCGGCGATCGACGCGGTCGTGGTCGGGCTGGATCCGACGGCACCGGCGGTGCGAGCGCTGCAGCAGAGCGCCTTGCGCCCCGGCTTCGACATCACGGACCCGAAAAGTACCGTGCATCTCATGCCGCCCCTGGTCGATCGCAACGAAAAGCCGGTGATCGGCATCGTGGACGGCGGGCAACTCTACGACGCCATGTGCGCCGGGCTGATGGACCAGGGCGTCTGCATCTTCCGCAACTGCGCGCGCGGCACCCGGGCGCTGGTGCGCTACGTCGAAGCACGCCTCTACGCCGACTACCTGAGAAGCCGTAACTGACAACCCGCAAGCAGAAGCCATGCGCACTTTTGAACGACAAGCCACAACAATCGAGGACAGATCATGAGCGAAACACTTAAAGCCGGCCTCACGGCCACACGCCACGTCGACGTCGACCGCGAGCGCACCATCAGCTTCATGGGCGAGGACTGCCGGGTCTACTCGACTCCCAATCTTCTCTACGACATCGAGATGGCATGCCGAGATCTTCTGCTGCAGCACATCGAGCCGGGCAAGGACTCGGTCGGCACCCGGGTCGAACTGGACCACGTCGGCGCGACGCTGATGGGCATGTGGGTGGACATTACGGTCACGCTGGATGAAGTCAATGGCGGTGCCGTTTCCTTCAGCTTTACCGCGCGCGATGCCGTCGAAGAAGTCGCCCGCGGCAAGCACAACCGATTCATTGTCGGCATCGAGAAGACGGCGCAACGACTCAAAGCCAAGCTCGCCAAGGCCAGCTGATCAGGTCAGGCAACGCCGACGATCCTCCGCCGGGCCGGCACAGGAGTCGGCGCTGGCGATACGGCGCGGATGCCATAGAATGCCGGTCCCATGAATGAATTCCGCATCTTCGACCGCCGCGGCCTGCTCGTGCTCCTGGGCCTGTTGCTGACGGCCGGCTTCTTCGCGACCACGCTGTTCGGCTATTTCGTGTCGAAACAGGCGATCCGCACCGCCATCATCGGCCAGGACCTGCCGCTCACCGCAAGCAACATCTACTCCGAGATCCAGAAGGACCTGGTGCGGCCGGTGCTGATCTCCTCGACCATGGCGAACGACACCTTTTTGCGGGACTGGGTGCTGAAGGGCGAGCGCAATGTCGACGAGATGGCCCGCTACCTGCGCGAAATGAAGCAGCGCTACGGCGCCTTCAGCAGCTTTTTCGTTTCCGACAGGAGTGCCACCTACTACACGGGCGACGGCATTCTGAAACGCGTCTCGCCCAGGAAACCGCGCGATGTCTGGTATTACCGCGTCCGCGACATGAAGCAGGACTACGAGATCAACGTCGATCCCGATCTCGCCAACGCCGACGCGCTGACCATCTTCATCAACTACCGGGTCTTCGATTTCTCCGGCAACTACATAGGCGCGACGGGGATAGGGCTCACCGTGGATGCGGTACGCCGCCTGATCGCCGAGTATCAGCAGCAGTTTCAGCGCACCATCTATTTTGTCGACGCCAAGGGACAGGTTGTCGTCTTCGGCAACCAGACCAATCGTGCTCCGGATCTGCGCAGCACCCCGGGCCTGGGGCCGCTGGTCGAGCGCATCCTCCGGGAGAAATCCGGGTCCTACCAGTACCTATCCAAAGGCGACAACCACATCCTCAATGTCAATTACCTTCCCGAACTGAAGTGGTACCTGTTCGTCGAGCAGAACGAAGAGGTGGCGCTGGCCGGCATCCGGCGCACGCTGTATGTCAACCTCGCCATCAGCCTGGCGGTGACGCTGGTCGTGCTGTTCCTGACACACTTGGTCCTCTCGCGCTACCAGCATCGGATCGAGGAAATGGCCTCGACCGACAAGCTCACCGGCCTGCTCAACCGCCACGCCTTCACCATCCTGATCGAAAAGCTGCTGGCCGAATACCGCCGCGTGCGGCAACCGATTTCCATGCTGCTCGCGGACATCGACCACTTCAAGGAAATCAATGACCGCCACGGCCATCTGGCCGGCGATCGCGTGCTCGAACATGTTGCCGGTCTGCTGGTGGCCGGACTGCGCGAATCGGACATTGCAGTGCGCTGGGGCGGCGAGGAATTCCTGCTGGTCTTGCGCGGCTGCGATCAACATGAAGCGGAACGCATCGCCGAGACGCTGCGGCAACGGATCGCCGACGCGCCCATCGAGGCAGATGGACAGCGCATCGCGGTGACCCTCAGTGTCGGCGTCAGCGAGTATGACGGCGCCGAGCCTCCCGATCAGACCGTGGATCGCGCCGATTCCGCCCTGTACGAGGCCAAGCATGGCGGTCGCAACCGGGTGGAAGTGGCCGCCAAGCCAAGCCCCGCATGAGTCGCCGCACCGCCGGCGCCGACTTCTGAAAGGAAAGGCAGCCGGCCCGGCCCGGCGCAGCGGAAGGCGGAGCCGGGGCAAACATGGAAGGCCTATTCGTCGACGATCCCTGGAACATTCAGGACATCGGTGAACCCGAATAGACGAAAGTCCCTGACTCGCATCGGGTACAAAATGCCATCGAGATGGTCGCATTCGTGCTGCACGACCCGCGCATGAAAGCCATCCACAGTGCGCTCGAAGCGCCGGCCGGTTTCGTCGCAGCCGGCGTAGCGCAGATGCTTCCAGCGCGGCACCCAGCCGCGCAGGCCGGGCACAGACAGGCAGCCTTCCCAGCTCGCTTCCTCTTCATTTCCCAGCGGCAGAAGCTCCGGATTGATCAGCACGGTGTCAGGCACAGCAGGGGAATCCGGGTAGCGGGGATTCGACATGCCGCCGAAGATGACCACGCGCAGATCGACGCCGATCTGCGGCGCAGCGAGTCCCGCGCCATCGAGGTGCGCCATGGTATCGCGCATGTCCTGCAGCAGCGCAGCCAGTTGCGGCGTACCAAACTCCGTCACTGGCTGCGCCACTCGCAGCAGCCGCGGGTCGCCCATGCGCAATACCTCGCGGATCATTTCGCCGCCGGGCCGTCCCAAGGCGAAATGCGCCCCCCGCGGGGGGGCAGCAGGCCGGGTTTGCGAGCGTTGAAGCTGTAGAAAAACCCCTTTTCAAAGCACAAAGGTCTCTCCGAATGGCGCGATCCGAATCGCGCCATTCGTCATTTCATCGATTGAATTTCTGTCGCGCCGTGTTGCCAGCGCCGACTCTTGCCTCGGGTCTTCGCTTGCCTACTGCGCATACCCGTGATGCGCCAGCTTCTCGATGTTGTGCACCAGGCAGA
>DAIOGL010000208.1:2183-5079 GCA_036745235.1 Sulfuritalea sp. | reverse complement strand
GATTGAGCGGCTTCTTCTCGATCGGGTCGATGCAGAAACCCGAACTGCGCCCGTAGGTGGTCAGCAGCATTTCGCCGCCCTGCATCGCGCGCACGAAGCAGGCCGCGCGCTGTCCCTCGTGCAGGCGGCAATTGCGCGGGCAGAGGTCGCACTGGATGCGGCCATCGTCGAGCCGGTGCCACCAGCGGGCGGGCACTCCGGCTATGGGGTCGGCGCTTCTTTCCATTTCTGCACCTCGTAGCGTTGCAGTTCCACTTCGGACGACCAATAGTCGGCCGGCAGGCCGGCCTTCTGCTTGAGATGGGCGAGGAATTGGCGCGGTTCGGGCAGCTGCTCCCAGACCTGCGGCAGGAAGGTGCCGCGGCGCTGGCCCGCAATGAAGATGACGCCATCGACATTGGGCCGCAGCTGGCGAATGGCATCGGCCTCGTCGCTGAACTTCATCGGCTGCGGCACCGTCAGTAGCGATACCTCGACGCGGGTGTGCGGCAATTCGGCGAGCGTCAGCGGCGGAAAGCGCGGGTCGCTGAAGGCGGCGGCGACGGCGTTGGCGCGCACATCCTGATCGAGTGCACGGTGGGCTTGCAGCGAGCCGATGCAGCCGCGAAGCGCGCCCTTCTGCGTCAGCGTGACGAAGGTGGCGCCGGGCTGGCTGAGCGCGGGATGCGCTGGCTCGGCCTGCACCGGCTGCTTGAGCCTGGCCGCGATGGCGTTGCGGGCCCGCACCAGCAGGGCCGGGCCGAGATCGGCGGCGACCGCGGCGGGCTCATAAAGGGCGAAGGAGGCATAGCCGACGACGCGCGACTTGTCGCCGGCCGTGTCGCCCGAGTTGCATTGCGCCACGCGTTCGATGCGCAGTCCGCGCTTGCGTGCGAGGACCAGCAGGCCGTTGATCGGCAGCGCGCCGCAAGCCTGATCGAAGCTGGTGAGCTGGTCGAGGGCGAGGATGTGCTCGGCGGTCGCCTTGTCGATCGCCTGCGCCTCGCGGTAGCTGTGGAAGTGCGACAGGTCGGAACTGATCACGATCAATGTCTCCGGCCCGCCCCAGAGCCGGTCCAGCACCTGCGCCACCTCGGCGGTGCTGGCATTGCCCACCGCCAGCGGCACCAGTTCGAACGGTCCCAGCACGGTTTGCAGGAAGGGCAGCTGCACTTCCAGCGAGTGCTCCTGCGCGTGCGCGTCGTCGCTCGGAACGACTTGCGGCAGGTCGGCCAGCGCGTCGAGTGCGGCGCGGTCGAGCGGGATGCTGCCCAGCGGTGTGGCGAAGGCCTGCACCGTGGGCGTCGCCAGTCCGCGCACGGAGACCCGGTGGCAGGGGCCGAGCAGCACCACGCGCTTGATGCGTCCGGCGAGCGGGGCCAGCAGCGCGTAAGCATGGCCCGCGGTGCCGCCGGAATAGACGTAGCCGGCATGCGGCACGATGACGGCCTTGAGCAGGCCTGTCGCGGCAGGTTCGGGAGTCGGTGCTGACGGTACGGCGAGGCAGGTCGCCAGTTCGTCCTGCAGGGCGGCGACATCGCCGGGATAGAACATGCCGGCAACGGCCGGCGGACGGATTGCGGCAGCAGGTCTCATGGTCATCTCACCTCATGTCATCAACAGCATGCCGCCGACCAGACCGGCGGCGATGGCGGCGAGTCCCGGCAGGGTGTGGCGCGCCAGCGCCGCACCGCCGATGACGACCACCAGCCCGGTCTTGAAGGCGAGGTTGGAAAGCAATGCCAGGGTAATCTGGGTAATCGTTTGCGCGGCCGTCAGCTTGTCCATGCTGAACATGCGCAGCGACGACAGCGCGATCGCATCGACGTCGGTCAGGCCCGAGGCCAGCGCCAGCAGGTTCAGCCCGCGGTTGCCGGCGACATCCTGGAGCCATGCCGACAGCACCAGTATCAGCGCGTAGAGACTGCCGAAGGTCAATGCGGTTTTCAGTTCCGTCGGGTTGGTGACCTCCGGCATGGGCAGCGTGCCGTCGCCCGCGAGATGGCGCCAGCCCCAGAATGTTGCCGCCAGGCCGAGCAGGAGGCCGCCGCCGAGCACGGCGAACAGCGGAGCGGTGATGTCGGGCGCCACGGCGAAGGCGAGCAAGCCGATGCGCACCATGACGACGATGTTGGCGAGCAGGATGACGACCATCGCGGTATGGGTCAGCCCCGCCGTCGCCTTGGCATGCCGCGCAAATATCATGGTGGTGGCGGTGGAGGAGGCCAGGCCGCCGAACAGGCCGATCAGCGCCGCGCCGTGTTGCGCCCCGGTCAGCCGCAGCGCCGCGTAGCCGGTCAGCGACACGCCCGAGATCAGCACCACCATCCACCAGATGTTGTGCGGATTCAGTGCCTGGTAGGGGCCGAAATCGCGATCCGGCAGGATCGGCAGGATCACCAGCGCCAGCACGCCGAACTTCAGGATCGAAAGCAGGTCGACCGGCGTCAGGCTGCGCGAGATGCCGTGCAGTTCGGTCTTGAAGTAGAGCAGCACGGTGGTGGCGATGCCGAGCATGACGGCGATCGACGCGTAGCCGAACCAGACCGCGGCGCCCAGCGCATAGCAGACCATCAGCGCGATCACCGACGTCGTCCCCGGATCTCCGGTTTCGAGCGGATCGGAAACATGGGCGGCGATCATCATGGCGGCGATGGCGAGCAGACCGGCGCCGAGTATCCAGCCGCTGTCGGTGGTTTGCGCCAGCAGCGCGCAAAGGCAGCCCAGCAATCCGACCAGGGCGAAGGTGCGCAGGCCGGCCTTGAGGTCGGACTGGCGCTCACGCTCGAGGCCGATCAGCAGGCCGATGCCGATGCTGGTGGCAAAGGCCTGCAGCGCTTCGTATCCGGCTTCCGCGGCGAACATGTTGAACCTCGCGCAACTTCCTGTAAGGCGATTGTATAGAATTGCGACATGA
>DAIOGL010000208.1:0-2083 GCA_036745235.1 Sulfuritalea sp. | reverse complement strand
TATCACGCACTGGTTCCTGCCGCGGGGTCTGGTTCGCGCATGGGCGCGCTGTCGGGGCGCACCGTCCCCAAGCAATACCTGCCGCTGGCGGGCCAGCCCATGATCCGGCACGCTCTGGCAGCATTGTGCGCCACACGGGCGATAGCGCATGTGTTCGTGGTTCTGGCGCCGGACGACATTCATTGGCCCGCCGCCGAGATGGCGACGCTGGGCCCGAAATTGCGCGTTCTGCGCTGCGGCGGCGACACCCGGGCTCACAGCGTTGCCAATGGCCTGCGGGCGATGGCCGGCGAACTCGGCTCGATTGGCAACGACTGGGTGCTGGTGCACGATGGGGCGCGACCCTGCCTGACCGTCGCCATGGTCGAAAATCTGATCTCCGAGGTCGGCGAGGACGACGCAGGCGGGCTGCTGGCCGTGCCGGTCGCCGATACCCTGAAGCGCTCCGACGAAAACGGCCGCATCCGCCAGACCGTGTCGCGTGACGGCCTGTGGCAGGCGCAGACGCCGCAGATGTTCCGCCACCACCTGTTGCTCGACGCTCTCGATTTCGCGCCGCAGGTTACCGACGAAGCCAGCGCCATCGAGGCGCTGGGGCTCCTGCCGCGCCTCGTGCCGGCTGATGCCAGCAATCTCAAGGTCACCTATCCGGTGGATCTGCAAATGGCCGAATGGGTGCTGCAAAACCGGGGAAATGTCTAGTTTCCCTTTCTTTGCGAGCGTGCGGTTTCGGCGATCGGAGCCCGCAAGACAGCAGCCCGGAATATCCTGTCCATCCCGATAAAAATGCGCTAGGCTTAAATCCATTGGTCCTTATTCATCGCTACAGGAGCCCTCACATGAAATCCATCCTAGGTATTGTTCTGGCCGTATCGTCGGGTCTCGTCCTGGCCCAGAGCGGCGGCATCGGCGCCTTGAAGTTCGATCCCAGCCCTGCCGAGGCGGGCAAGGAAGTGAAAATCACGATCTCCGCCGAAGGAGAGGCATCGAACAATTGCGGCATGGTGGTGCATTTCGACGATGGCTCCGAGTCGCGCAACATCAAGATCGACGGCAGGGAAAACAAGTTCCCCGTGACCATCGCCAAGACCTATGCCAAGCCGGGTACCTACAGCATCAAAGCCGAAGGAAAGAAGGTCACCACCCACCTTCCGTGTGTCGGCAAGGCCGAGGCGAAGCTGACGGTGGAGGGGGCCGCCGCTCCCGCCAAAGCTGCCGGGCCGAGCTGTCCCGAAGGCTGGAAGATGATCGGCAAACCGGGTAAAGCCGGCAATTTCGGATGCAAGGCAGGCAAGGGCGCAATGATGCCGAAGGAACCGATGACCTGCGCCGCGGGTCTGGAGCCCTACGCCAACCAAAAGGCGAAGCAGCTCGGCTGCCGCGCGCCGAAGAAGAAATAGCCGGCTCTGCGGCTTTCCGCGCAGCGTCGCCCCGAGGCCCGCGACGCTGCGCGGGCACCTGACAAAGTCAGCGATCGGGTTGCACCGGGGTCGGATGCCTCCGTCTGAGCCGGCATATACTTGAGCTGAATTTGTCGCTTGGGGGCAATATGCTTCGCAGATCGATGCTCGTCGCACTGCTGGTCCTGTCCGGACATGTCGCCGATGCAGATGCCCAGCCCATTCGTGACGCCAGGCGGGGCGAGTTGCTGTATTCCACGCATTGCCTTGCCTGCCACAACACCCAGGTCCATTGGCGGGAAAAGAAACTCGCCACCGACTGGGCAAGCCTTCAGGCCGAAGTGCGTCGCTGGGCGCTGCTCTCGAAGCTCGAGTGGAGCGCGTACGACGTCGAGGTCGTGACCGGCTACGTGAACGACCTTCACTATCGCTATCCCTTGCCGGACTAGGCGGAAGACGGCTCAGATGCCGACCGATTCCGCGCTCAGGCCATGGTGGCTCGAACTGCTGTCGGCAGGAGCAGCCGAAGCGGATGCCGGGCTCGCGGGCTTGTCATGCGCAGAGGCCAAGGCACGGCTCGCCAGATTCGGTCCCAACCTGTTTCGGGAGCAGCAGGCCAAGTCGCTGTTGCGGCAGTACCTCAGCCGCTTCAAGAATCCGCTGGTCCTGATCCTGCTGGTCGC
>DAIOGL010000207.1:0-5084 GCA_036745235.1 Sulfuritalea sp. | reverse complement strand
GCTGACGCTCAAGTGGGCGCGGGAAATGAAGCTGCCGCTGGTCACGGCGCTGGCGCGCGTGACCTCGGACCCGGCGCGCATCCTCGGCGTCAAGGCCGGCAGCCTGGGCCTGGGAGCTGCTGCCGATATCTGCGTGTTCGACCCGGTGGCCGAATTCAAGGTCAGCCGCGAAAACCTCAGGAGCCAGGGCAAGAACACGCCGTTCCTCGGCTACGAGTTTCCCGGCCGCGTGCGCTACACCCTGATCGACGGCCACCTGGCTTTCGACGGCACGCTGAGTTAGGTCAGACGGGCTTTCGCTTCGGCGTCCGTAACGCCACTGACATGTACCCGCTTGGCGCGGGATGAGTCGCCGCTCAACAGGCTGACAGCCGACTTGGCGACTCCGAATCGATCGGCGAGAAACGCGAGCAGGCAGGCATTCGCCTTGCCATCGACCGGCGGCGCGGCAAGGCGGATTTTCAGTGCCTCGCCATGCAGGCCCACCACTTCGGTTTTCTTCGCCCCGGGCTGGATGTGCAGCCGCAGCGTCACTCCATTGCCGGCGGCGACCAGCCAGCTCACGATCTGCCGCCGGGCCGCCCCAAGGCAGATCCGCCAAGAGCTTGCGAGCGCAGCAAACCGTGGTCACCCCTTCTCTCGGAGAAGGGGTTGGGGGTTACGTCGCTCATGACATCAGGATCATCGGCATCACGCTGTTGCGCAGGCTGGCGATCACGAACAGGGCGATCTGCAGCACCAGCAGCAAGGCCAGCGGCGAGAGGTCCACGCCGCCGACGGGAGGAATGATCCGGCGGAACGGCCGCAGCAGCGGGCGCGTCAGCGTATTGAACACCTCGGCCAGCGGCGCATAGGGATTCACCCAGGAAAAGACCGCGGAAACGATTACGGCTCCAATCACCAGGTAAAGACCGATCTTTGCCACCTCGAGCAGCGCCAGCAAGGCGACCACAAGAGTCGGCGCCAGTGACACGGCGGACAGCACGCCGGAGAATCCCAGCGCAGTTCCCTGATAGACCACCTGGCAGAGCCAGGCCAGCAGCAGGCTCGCCGTGTCCAGGCCGAACAGGCCGGGAACCAGGCGGCGCACCGGCCGCACCATCCAGTCGGTGATGGCGACGATGAATTGGCCCAGCGGGTTGCGGAACGGAGCCCGCGCCCATTGCATCGCGAAGCGCACCAGCAGCGCCAGCGTCAGGAAGCCGCAAACCGAATCGAGGACGAAGAGGAAGATTTGCGCCAGCATTACTCTTTGCCCAGGAGGTCGCCCAACTCTCGGCCACGTGAGTCGGCAGCCCTGATGCCATTTTCGATGGCGGCAGCGACGGCGTTGGCGTCGAACGCGAGCAGGGCAGCTTCGGTGGTGCCGCCCTTGGAGGTCACGCGCTGGCGCAGGGTCGACAGCGAGTCGCTGCTCTGGGCGGCCAGCTTAGCCGCGCCGACGAAGGTCTCGACGCTGATCCGGCGCGCCGTGTCGGCATCGAAGCCGAGACCGAGGGCGGCCCTTTCCATGGCTTCGAGGAAATAGAAGACATAGCCCGGTCCGCTGCCCGAGATGGCGGTGACGGCGTCCATCTGCGCCTCGTCATGCACCCAGAAGGTGCTGCCGACCGCGCGCAGGAGGTTCTCGGCATTGTCCCGGCCGTCCTGGTTGACTCCCGGAGCGGCGCACAGTCCGGTAATGCCGGCACCGATCAGGGCCGGCGTGTTGGGCATGGTGCGCACCACGTGGGGGTGACCGCCGAGCCAGCGCGAGAGGTCGGCCAGACGCAGCCCGGCGGCAATGCTGACGACGAGCTGCGCGTTCAGCTTGCCGACCAGGGGTGCGACCGCTTCGCGCATCTGCTGCGGCTTCACCGCCAGCACCAGGACATGGCAGTCGATCGCAGCGGCATCCACGGCCGCCGTGCAGCGGACGCCGAAGCGTTCGGTGAGGGCGTCGCGGGCCTGCGTGGAGGGCTCGACGACCTGGATCGCCGCTGCCGGAAAGCCTTCCCGGTAGAGGCCGCTGACGAGTGCGACGGCCATGTTGCCGCCGCCGATGAAAGTGATCTTCATGTCGTGTAATCCCGTTGTCCGAAGATTGCCGTGCCGACGCGCACGATGGTCGCGCCCTCCATTATCGCCGCCTCCAGGTCGTCGCTCATGCCCATCGACAGCGTGTCGAGCCGGAAATCCAGCTCGGCGTTGATCCGTTCCAGCGTGTGGCGCAACAAGGCGAACTGTCGCCGCTGGCGGGCGACGTCCCCGGTCGGCTCGGGAATCGCCATCAGCCCCCGCAGGCGCAGGCCCGGCAGCACGCCGATTGCGGCTGCCAGTGCGACGCTCTGCTCCGGCGCGCAGCCGCTCTTGGAGGCCTCGCCCGACACATTCACCTGCAGGCAGACGTTGAGCGACGGCAGCGCCGGCGGGCGCTGGACCGCGAGCCGCTCTGCAATCTTCAGGCGGTCCACCGAGTGCACCCAGGCAAAGCCCTCGGCCACCGGCCGCGTCTTGTTGCTCTGCAAGGGCCCGATAAAATGCCATTCAATATCCATGCCGGCGAGTTCTGCCGCCTTGTCGGCAGCTTCCTGCACGTAATTTTCGCCGAATGCGCGCTGCCCTGCCGCAAGGGCCTCACGCACGCCGGCGGCTGGCCAGGTCTTGGAAACGGCCAGCAACTGCACCGATTCCGCCGGTCGCCCGGCGGCAATGCAGGCAGCCGCAATGCGTGCACGCACAGCTTGCAAGTTGGCGGCGATTGATGTCATATAGCAACTTTAAAGCATAAAGCACCCCGTCTACAGGAACGCGCTCATGGACATCACCGAACTACTCACTTTCGTTGTCAAGAACAAGGCGTCCGATTTGCATCTTTCGTCCGGCCTGCCGCCCATGATCCGGGTCCACGGCGACATACGGCGCATCAATCTGCCGGCCATGGAGCACAAGGATGTCCATGCCATGATCTATGACATCATGAACGACGGGCAGCGCAAGGCGTATGAGGAAAATCTGGAGTGCGACTTTTCCTTTGCGGTGCCCAATCTGGCCCGTTTCCGGGTCAATGCCTTCGTCCAGAACCGCGGCGCCGCGGCGGTGATGCGGACCATTCCGTCCAAGATCCTGTCGCTCGAAGATCTCAAGGCGCCGAAGATTTTCGAAGAGCTGGCGGACTACCCGCGCGGTCTGGTTCTGGTCACGGGGCCGACCGGCTCCGGCAAGTCGACCACGCTCGCGGCGATGGTCAACCACAAGAACGACGTCGAGTACGGCCACATCCTCACTGTCGAGGACCCGATCGAATTCGTGCATGAGTCCAAGAAGTGCCTGGTCAACCAGCGTGAAGTCGGTCCGCATACCCTGTCCTTCAACAACGCCCTGCGCTCGGCCCTGCGCGAAGACCCGGACGTGATCCTGGTCGGCGAAATGCGCGACCTGGAGACCATCCGGCTGGCGATGTCCGGCGCCGAAACCGGCCACCTGGTGTTCGGCACCTTGCACACGTCGTCGGCGGCGAAGACCATCGACCGGATCATCGACGTTTTCCCCGCTGCGGAAAAGGAGATGATCCGCGCCATGTTGTCCGAGTCGCTGCGGGCGGTGATTTCTCAGACCCTGTGCAAGACCATGGACGGCACCGGCCGCGTTGCCGCGCACGAGATCATGGTCGGCACGCCGGCCATCCGCAACCTGATTCGCGAGGCCAAGGTGGCGCAGATGTATTCGGCGATTCAGACGGGTCAGGCGTTCGGCATGCAGACGCTGGACCAGAACCTGCAGGACCTGGTCAAGAAGAAGATCATTTCTCCTGCCGAAGCCCGCAGCAAGGCAGCGAACAAGGACAACTTCCCGGGCTGACGCCCGGGAAGTTGTCCTTGTTCGCGAATAACGTCCACCCCTCCCGGCCTCCCCTCAAGGGGAGGTGACTATGCTAGATCGCCGCTTTGCGGCTCAATTTTCTGATTTACGAGGTTTGCCATGGAACGCGATGAAGGCCTGAAGTTCATGTACCAGCTTCTGACCATGATGATGCAGAAGAAGGGATCGGACTTGTTCATTACCTCCGGCTTCCCGCCGGCCATGAAGATCGACGGCAAGATGACGCCGGCTACCACCCAGCCGCTGTCGTCCCAGCACACGCAGGAACTGGCGCGCGCGATCATGAACGACAAGCAGGCAGCCGAGTTCGAGGCGACCAAGGAATGCAATTTCGCCATCTCGCCGGCCAGCATCGGCCGCTTCCGGGTCAACGCCTTTGTCCAGCAGGGGCGCGTGGGCATGATTCTGCGGACCATCAATGTGCAGATTCCCGAAATCGACGATCTCAAACTGCCGCCGGTGCTCAAGGACGTGACGATGACCAAGCGCGGCCTGGTGCTCTTCGTCGGCGGCACCGGGTCCGGCAAATCGACCTCGCTGGCGGCGATGATCGGCTACCGCAACCAGAACAGCTACGGCCACATCATCACCATCGAAGATCCTGTCGAATACGTCCATGACCATCGCAACTGCGTGATTACGCAGCGCGAGGTCGGTGTCGATACCGACTCATGGGAAGTTGCACTGAAGAACACCCTGCGTCAGGCGCCCGACGTCATCCTGATCGGCGAAATCCGCGACAGGGACGTGATGGAACACGCCATTGCCTTTGCCGAAACGGGCCACCTGGCGATGGGCACGCTGCATGCCAACAACGCCAATCAGGCGATCGACCGGATCATCAACTTCTTCCCCGAAGAGCGACGGCCGCAGTTGTTGATGGATCTCTCGCTCAACCTGAAGGCCATCGTGTCGCAGCGCCTGATTCCGGTGAAGGAAGGCAAGGGCCGTGCGGCTGCCGTGGAGGTTCTGCTCAACTCGCCGCTGATCGCCGACCTGATCTTCAAGGGAGAAATCCACGGCATCAAGGAGATCATGAAGAAGTCGAAGGAGCTCGGCATGAAGACCTTCGACATGGCGCTCTTCGATCTCTTCGAAGAGGGCCGCATCAGTTATGACGATGCCTTGCGTTTCGCCGACTCGATGAACGAGGTGCGGCTGATGATCAAGCTGAACAGCAAGATGTCGCAGGAAGTGGACCGCAGCGCGGGCATCCAGCACCT
>DAIOGL010000206.1:1710-5126 GCA_036745235.1 Sulfuritalea sp. | reverse complement strand
CGCCATCGGCGCGACATCGAGAACGCGTATCTGGGCGCCATCCACCGCGCCCGGCGCGAGATCGTGATTGCCAATGCCTATTTCCTCCCCGGTCTGCGCTTTCGCCGGGCGCTGCTGGCGGCCGCCAAGCGTGGCGTCAGCGTCAAGCTGCTGCTGCAGGGCCGCGTCGAATACGTCCTGCAACACTATGCGACGCGGTCGCTCTACGACCGGATGTTGTCGGCCGGCGTACACGTGTTCGAGTACGAGAAGGGTTTTCTGCATGCCAAGGTGGCGGTGATCGACAGCCACTGGGCGACCGTCGGCTCCTCGAACATCGACCCCTTCAGCTTTCTGCTGTCGCGCGAAGCCAATGTGGTGGTGCGCGATGCCGCCTTTGCCGGCGAGTTGCGGGCCAGCCTCGAGACCGCCATCCAGGGTGCAGCCCGGGAGATCCGGCCTGAAAGCCATCGGCGCCGTTCCTGGCTGGCTCGTCTCGTGGCCGCTGCCGCCTACAGTCTGGTGCGCATCCTGGTCGGCGTCACGCGCTACGGCGGAAAGCAGTAGTCCTGCCGGGGTGGCGGCTCAGCCGCTGTTGCGCAGGCCCGCCGCGACGCCGTTGATCGTCAGGTGGATGCCGCGCTGCACGCGTTCGCCGGTGTCGCCGCCGCGATGGCGGCGCAGCAGTTCGATCTGGATGTGGTTGAGCGGATCGAGATAGGGGAAGCGGTTGCGGATCGAGCGTTTCAGCAGCGGGTTGCCGTCGAGCAGTTCGCCCTGCCCGGTGATCGCCAGCAGTGCATCGATGGCTGCCTGCCATTCGGCCTTGAGCCGGGGGAAGATCGCGCTGCGCAGGTCTTCGTCCTTCACCAGCCGCGAGTAGCGCTCGGCGATCGCAATGTCGCTCTTGCCAAGCACCATGTCCATGTTCGACAGCAGCGCGCGGAAGAAACCCCATTCGCGATTCATTGTGGCGAGCAGCGCCATGCCGGCTTCGCCATGCTTCTCGCGCCAGGCTGCAACAGCCGTGCCGAAGCCGAACCAGCCCGGCAGCATCAGGCGGCACTGCGCCCATGAAAACACCCAGGGGATCGCGCGCAGATCTTCGATGGCCGTGGTCTTTTTGCGCGAGGCGGGCCGGCTGCCGATGTTGAGCGCGGCGATTTCGGCGATGACGGTCGATTCCCAGAAGTACTGCTCGAAGCCCGGCGTCTCGTAGACCATGCCGCGGTAGGCGGCGAAGGCCGTGGCCGAAAGCTCTTCCATCGCGGCGAGGAATTCGGGCCGCGGCGCATCGTGTTCGTGTGCCAGCAGCGTGGCTTCGAGGGTCGCCGCGGCGAGGATTTCCAGGTTGCGCCGGCCGAGTTCCGGATTGGCGTATTTCGAGGCGATCACCTCGCCCTGCTCGGTGATGCGGATCTGGCCCTGCACCGCGCCCTGCGGCTGCGCCAGGATGGCCTGGTAGCTCGGGCCGCCGCCGCGGCCGACCGAGCCGCCGCGACCGTGGAACAGCCGCAGCGTGATGCCATGCCGCGCGAACACCCGGGTCAGGGCGATTTCAGCGCGATACAGCGCCCAGCCCGAGGTCAGGAAGCCGCCGTCCTTGTTGCTGTCGGAATAGCCGAGCATGCATTCCTGCAGGCCCTGGCGCGAGCCGAGCAGCCGGTTGTAGAGCGGGATCGCCAGCAGCCGGTCCATGATCGGGCCGGCGTTGGCCAGGTCGCCGATGGTTTCGAACAGCGGCACGATATTCACGTCGAGCGCATGCTCGAGCGGCCGCAGCAGGCCGACTTCCTTGAGCAGCACGGCGACTTCGAAGATGTCCGACACGTCGTCGGTCTTGGAGATGATCACGTTTTCGATCGCGGCCTTGCCGTAGCGCCGGTGGATGCTCCGCGCGGCGTGGAAGATCGCCAGTTCGCCGCGGGTTTCGTCCGAGTAATCGACGTCGGGCGCCGTCAGCGGTCGTGGCGTGGCGAGCTCTTCGAGCAGCAGCGCGACGCGGCCGTTTTCGTCGAGCGCCAGGTAGTCGGTGCCGGGACGGGCGACGGCCAGCAGTTCGGCCACGGTGCGCGCATGCACGTCCGAGTTCTGCCGCAGGTCGAGCGGGGCCAGGTGGAAGCCGAAAATCGCCACGGCATGGCGCAGCCGGCGCAGGCGGCCGCGTCCGAGCAGGCCTGCCTTGTGGCTGATCAGCGAGCGGTGCAGCACGTCGAGGTCGGCGGCGAATTCGCCCGCCGAGGCGTAGGGCTCGGCCTCGGCCACGGCATGGCGAGGCGCCTCGAGCTGGTCGAGCCGCAGCGCGGTGGCCGCCAGCCGTGCGTAAAAGCCGGCGATGGCGCGGCGATAGGGTTCGTCGAGCCGGTGCGGACTGCGGTCGGGCGACTGTTCGGCCAGCCGCATCAGCTCGACATCGGGTACCGCGATCAGCGAGGTCGTGGTCGATAGCTCGGCGCCCAGCTGGTGCAGTTGTTCCAGCAGGTAGCCGATGGCCTTGCGGCTTTGCGCGCGCATCGCGGCATCGAGCACCTCGGCGGTGACGAAGGGATTGCCGTCGCGGTCGCCGCCGATCCACGAACCGGGGTGCAGGAAGGGCGGCAGCTCGGCGATACCCCGGGTATTCCATTCAGGCACCGTTCGCGCCAGGTGGTCCTCGCAGGCGTTGTAGAGTCTGGGCAGCTCGCGCAGGAAGGTCATGTCGTAGAAGGACAGCGCGTTATTCACCTCGTCCATCACCGAGAGCTTGGCCCGCCGCAGCATGCGCGTCTGCCACAGGCGCAGCACGGCGCGGCGCAGGGCCTCGTCGTGCTCGGCCTGCTCTTCCGGGGAGAGCTCGGTGCGGTCGCGCTCGTCGAGCAGTCGCGCGATCTTCCACTGGCAATCGAGGATGCTCTTGCGCTGCACCTCGGTCGGGTGCGCGGTCAGCACCGGCCGTACCTGGGCGCCGGCGAAGAAGTCGGCGAGCCTGCCCGCATCGATGCCCGCGGCGTGAGCACGCGCCAGAGAGAACGCCAGGCTGCCCTCGCGCGGCGGCGAGCCGGCGCGGGCGTGCGCGCGCGCGCGGCGAATGTGGTGCTGGTCCTCGGCGATGTTGGCCAGGTGCGAGAAATAGCTGAAGGCGCGCACCACCATGTTGGTGCCTTCGGGCGGCAAGGCCTGCAGCAAAGCCTCCATTTCCTCGCGCGCCGCGGGGTCGTCGTCGCGGTGGAAACGCAGCGCGAGGCGGCGGATCGCCTCGACGCGATCGAAGGTCGCGACGCCTTCCTGCTCGCGCACGGTGTCGCCGAGCAGGCGGCCGAGCAGCCGGATGTCTTCGCGCAGGGGTTGGTCTTTGTCCGGTGCGGGCAGGTTCATTGCGGTTTCCGTTGCTGGAGTCGGGCCTGGCTCTCCTGGATCGCGCGCTCGAGGTAGGCGGCGTAGAAGTCGGCCAGGCGAAA
>DAIOGL010000206.1:0-1610 GCA_036745235.1 Sulfuritalea sp. | reverse complement strand
CCTTTCGCTGCCGCGAGACGGCCGTCGGCGGCGAGGTCGCGTGTCTCGGTGAGCGCGTTCGACGGCGCGGTTTCCGCCAGTGCCGGCGGACAGGCGTGCAGGCACGCCGCGATGGCTGCGACGGTCGCGAGCCTGCTTGCCAGTCTGGTTCCGATCTGCATGATTCCCTTCCTTACGGGGCCGAACGAGGAATCTTACCGGCGCTGCGCGCGCGGCCAATTACAGTCTTCAATCCTTCGATCAATGGTGCAGGATGCGGGAGAGGAAGGTCTTCGCCCGCTCGCTCGCCGGGGCGTCGAAAAAAGCGTTGGTGGGCGCGTCCTCGACGATCTCGCCATGATCCATGAACACCACGCGCTTAGCCACCTTGCGCGCGAAGCCCATCTCGTGGGTGACGACCATCATGGTCATCCCTTCCTGCGCGAGTTCGACCATGACATCGAGCACCTCGCCGATCATTTCCGGGTCGAGCGCCGAGGTCGGTTCGTCGAACAGCAGGCAAACCGGATCCATCGCCAGGGCGCGCGCGATCGCCACGCGCTGCTGCTGGCCGCCGGACAACTGGCCGGGAAACTTGGTCGCGTGCTCGCGCAAGCCGACCCGGTCGAGCAGCGCGACGCCGCGCGCGGCGGCTTCGTCCGGGCTGCGGCCGAGCACCTTGACCTGCGCCAGCGCGAGGTTCTGCTCCACGCTCATGTGGGGGAACAGCTCGAAGTGCTGGAACACCATGCCGACCCGGGCGCGCAGCCGCGGCAGGTCGGTCTTCGGGTCGCTCACCGAAATGCCATCGACCGTGATCGCGCCCTGCGCGAAGGGTTCGAGGCCGTTCACGCATTTGATCAGCGTCGATTTTCCCGAACCCGAGGGGCCGCAGACCACCACCACCTCGCCCTTGGCGACATGGGTGCTGCAGCCCTTCAGCACCTGGGTCTGGCCGTACCATTTCGAGACATTGCGGATTTCGATCATGAGATCTTTCAACGGATGATGGCGACACGATTCTGCAGTTGTTTCACCGCCAGCGACAGGCTGAAGCAGATGGCGAAATAGATCAGCGCCGAGAGCACGATCATTTCGACCGGCCGATTGTAATTCTTGCCCACCACGTCGGCCGCCTTGAGCATGTCCTTGGCGCCGATCGCATACACCAGCGAGGTGTCCTGGAACAGCACGATGGTCTGCGTCAGCAGCACCGGCAGCATGTTGCGCATGGCCTGCGGCAGTATCACATGGATCATGGTTTGCGCCTGGCCGAGGCCCAGCGCATGGGCGGCATGGACCTGGCCGCGCGGCACGCTCTGGATGCCCGAACGCATGATCTCGCAATAGAAGGCCGCCTCGAAGGCGGTGAAGGTGATGATGGCCGAGGTTTCGGCGCCGACCGGCGAGCCGGTGATGAAGGGGATCACGAGGAAGAACCAGAGGATCACCAGCACCAGCGGGATCGAGCGCATCAGGTCGACATAGGCGCCGGCGGCGCGCGACAGCGCCGTTATGGGCGACAGTCGAGCCAGCGCCAGCAG
Organism: Sulfuritalea sp.; assembly: GCA_036745235.1. Lineage (GTDB taxonomy): Bacteria > Pseudomonadota > Gammaproteobacteria > Burkholderiales > Rhodocyclaceae > Sulfuritalea. The sequence continues at coordinate 87 of DAIOGL010000206.1, read as the reverse complement.
GGTGCCGATCACGATGCCGCCGCTCATCGCCACCAGCGTCAGGCGCAGCGTGAACAGCAGGCCGTCGCGGATGAAGGGCAGGCTCGG
>DAIOGL010000205.1:0-5236 GCA_036745235.1 Sulfuritalea sp. | reverse complement strand
GTCGCCAGGAACAGATAGAAGGCGCCGAGGCCGATCCGGGTGTAGAGGTTCATAGCGATTTTGCGATGCTGTCGGCGAACGCGACGGGCTGGTCGATGTCGCTGATCTGTGTCAGCTTTCCGTCGCGGCCGAGCAGATGGATTGCGGCGTTATGCTCAAAGCCGCCGAGCCCGTCCGGAATCACGACGATGCCGAAGGCCGCCAGCAGCGGCGCGACGTCGGCCTGACTGTGGATCCGCGCGATGCGCCAGTGCGCGCCGTCGGCGCCGAACGCCTGGCCATAGGCCTTGAGGCTGGACGGGTCGTCGCGTGCGGCGTCGAAACTGATGCTGAGCAGTGCGACTTCACGCCCAAGCGCCTGCGATGGTAGGCGCTCGCGGACCTGGCGGAAGGCCATGCCCAGGCTGCGGCAAATGGTGTTGCAGCGGGTGTAGATAAACTCCACCGCGAGCAGCCGGCCCTGGTAATCCTGCAGGCTGAAGCGGCGGCCGTCCTGGTCTTCCAGGGCGGTCGCGGGCAGGCTGCGCGGGTTGCGCAGGACGTCGGCGCGGCGCGCGGTTTCGGCGGTGAAGGCGGTGAAACCGTCGGTGCCCGACCAGAACACGCCGATGCCGAGCAGGGTCACCAGGCCGGTGGCGACCAGGCCGGCCTTGCCTGCTTTCATGCCGCTGCGCCCTGCGCCAGTGGAGCGCGGGGGTAGTCGCGGCCGGCCGCGCCGAGGCGACTGAAGAAACGTCCCACGAACAGCAGCGCAGAGGCGATCACCAACGCCGCGCAGAACGAGCCGATGCGGTCGTAGGGCAGCCACTCGGGCAGGTGCACCGCATAGCGGCGCGCCACGCTTTCCTTGCCGGCATAGAGAAAGCTCAGGGTGAAGCCGAGCGCGCCGGTGCTGAAGCCCCAGAAGGCGGCGCGATCGAGCCAGCTGTCGGGAGCGTGCTGCGTCGGTCTGCCGAGGTAGTACATGAAGCCGAAGACCATCGCCACCATGCCCAGCAGCAGGTAGGTGTGGAAGTGGCCCGGTACCCAAAGCGTATTGTGCATTACGTAATTCACCGTGATCGTGCCGTCGATGAAGGCCGGCATGGCGCCCGCAGCCCAGCCGAACAGCGAGAGGAACAGCAGGCGCGAGGCCATGTCCCAGCGAACGCCCGAGCGGAATACGATCATCAGCGCGCCGTAGCCGGTGACCATCAGGATCGGCACGGTGTTCAGGTAGCCGATGATGTGGCCCATGATCAGCATCCATTGCGGGAAGGCGAAATCCATCAGCAGGTGGTGCGGGAAGATGAACATCACCATCAGCGTCGATGCTGACCACGAGGCGAGGAAGACCTTGTTGGATTTCCACGGGCGCTGGGTGTAGCGCGGCAGGATCTCATACACCGCGATCACCGCCATGTAGATCGTGGCGTTGATGAAGACGTGGCCGAAGAAGTAGATCATGCCCTTGGCCAGCATCGGGTCGATGTCGAAGCCGGGCATGTAGAGGTTCACCAGCATCATGGTCAGGATGCTGGCGCCGACCACCAGCCCAACGATGTTTACGATGGTGACCATGGTGCTCGCCACCACGGTCGGCGGCGGCGCATTGCCGTCGTCGTGGCCGAAGAGCTGCGGCCAGCCCAGGGCGCGGGCGAAGTTGCCGTAGCGGGCGATGATTGCGCGCGCGATGTCGAGGTGCAGCAGCAGGAAGCCGACGCCGATCACCAGCAGCCCGCCCATGAACAGGGCGGCCGCTTCCTGGCTCCACATGCCCATTGACTTGGACGGCATCGGGTAGAGGAAGGTCCACGCGGCGTGAAAATGCCCGAATACGATGCTGCCGATGATCATGACCACGCCGACCAGGAACAGCGCCAGGTTGGTCATGAAGATGCCGGGCGACAAATCCACGTACTGGCGCAGGAAATGCCACATCACGGCGGCTCCGGCAATGCCGGCGATGCCCACCATGCCGGCGCCGTGCAGCGTCATCAGTTCGTAGAACCAGTTCGCGCCCATGCCGATGATCTGCGCCTGTTCCAGCCGCATCAGCAGGCCGACCAGCATCATCAGCAGCAGTACGGCGCCGGCGGTGCCGAGGTAGGCCAGCACATAGGCCGTGGCCCCGCGATCGGGAGTGTGCTCGTAGGTGTAGTTCGCCATTTTGGTTTCCTCGTTTACAGGCTGCCGACTTTGATTTCGGCCATCATGTTGTGGTGCGCGATGCCGCAATACTCCATGCACAGGATGCGGTAGGTGCCGTCCGCGGTGAAGGTGTGGCGAATCGTGTTGGTGTAGCCGGGCATGGCCTGGGTTTGCGCCACCAGGTGCATGTCGGCGTCGTAGATGCCGAAGCCGTGGTTGATGTCGGCGCTGGTGACGCGGAACTCCACCGGCTGGTCCTTGACGACGCGGTCGCGGCTCAGTTCCCAGCGCCACTGGTGGCCAGTCGCCTCGACCACCTGCGCCGGGCCGGCTTTGTTGCCGGCGCGCGTGGCACCGTAGGGCAAGTCGAGCAGGGTGTAGATCATCACTGGCCCGAGCACTGCCACCAGGGTCCAAAACAGCTTGCTGCGGATCCGGTAGGCGCGCTTTTGCAGCGGCGTGTAGTCCTCCTCGCGGACTCCGGAGTTGATGGCGACGAAGCCAAAGCCGAACGCAACCAGCGTCATCAGAACCAGTGAAAGCTGCCAGGCGATTTCTTGCATCATGTACCCCTTCTTTATTGACTTTCCATTGCCCTGCGGCCGCAGGCCGCGCACCTGATGGCCGCTGAATCAGTGGTGCGGCGCGACGGGTCCAAGACTGGCCATGATGTGGAAGGACCGCTCCTGTTTTTCCCAGAGGACGAGGCTTACGCTGCTGCGCAGCGGGTCCGCGCCCAGGCCGGGCGGGACTGCCGGAGCGCTTTGCGCCGGTTGGTGATCGAGCAGACGCTGGAAGCTGGCGAGCAGCGGATCCGGCTTCGCGACGGGTTCGGCGTGGGCCACCGAAGCGAGCAGGCCGCCAAGCAGCAGCGGCACTAGGGATTTTTTGACGTTCATTTTGCATCCTCCTGTTTCTTTGGTTTGCGGGCAATTTCCCGATATGCACCGAACAGTTAGCGAGCGCCGTGCCAAGGTTTGGAGCTACTTGATATGAAACATATTTCGTGTTTCAGCGTAGAGGTGATATATACTTCATTCAATCACTGGACGTTTATCTGAACGTTCATTCTGAACGTCCGTCGAATCCCGGCGGTGACCACGGAGGTCCCCACCAATGCCGACCATGAACTTGTTGCGAGGGTTTCTCGATAGCTTGGAAGAAGGGGTGTTGTTCCTCGATCCCGCACGCAGAATCCTGGACATCAACAAAGCCGCACTGCGCATGATCGGGCAGGACAATGCAGGGGTCGTCGACAGCCTGTGCCCGACCCTGTTCGCCGGCACGCAATGCGCGCGCGAGTGCGAGATCAGAGGCTATTGTTCGCTGACGCCGGCGCAGGGCGAGGACGGCAAGATTCAGGACATCGTCCTGAAGGGGCCGAACGGCACCGACATCGCGCTGCGCATGTGGGCCATGCTGCTGCCGCCGAACGATGGCGGCCTGTATTGCGCGATCATTCTGCGCGACTGTTCGCGCGAAATAGAACTGGAGGCGAAAGTGCGCGAGCGCTGGCAGCTCGGCGGCCTGATCGGACGCAGTTCGGCGATGCAGAACCTCTACCAGAAAGTGCTGCGCGCCGCGGCAAGCGAGGCCACCGTGCTTATCACAGGCGAAAGCGGCGTCGGCAAGGAACTGGTGGCCAGAGCGTTGCACGACAATTCAACACGAGCCAAGGGTCGCTATGTCGCCGTTCATTGCGCCGCGCTGCCGGAAAACCTGCAGGAATCGGAACTCTTCGGTCATGCCAAGGGCGCCTTTTCCGGCGCCACGGCGGCGCGCCTCGGACGCTTCGAGGCAGCCAGCGGCGGCACCCTGCTGCTCGACGAAATCGGCGAGATCTCGCCCGCCACCCAGATCAGGCTCTTGCGCGTGCTGCAGGAACGCGAGATCGTACGCGTTGGCGAAAACCTGCCGCGCCGGGTGGACGTCCGGGTCGTTGCCGCCACGCACCGCGACTTGTCGGCGATGGTCAGACGCGGCGAGTTCCGCGAGGATCTTTACTACCGCTTGCGCGTGCTGCCGCTGCATGTGCCAGCGCTGCGCGAACACCGGGAAGACATTCCCCTGCTGACCAGCAAGCTGCTCGGCGATCTGGCCGAGCGCTACCGGCGGCCAGACCTGCGGCTCGCGCCCGAGGCGATGCTGGCCATGGAATCCTACGACTGGCCGGGCAACGTCAGGCAGCTATTCAACGCGCTCGAGTATGCCGTGGTGCAGTCCGACGGACCGACCCTCCTGTCCCGCCACCTGCTGCCGGAACTGGCGGCAGCGGCCGCGACACCGGTCCCGGCACCCGACGCCGGCACGCCGCTGACTCGGTATTACACGCCGCCGGCGACGGCCGAGGACGAGCGGGCACTGATCCTGCGCGTACTGCAAGATACGGGCGGCAACAAGGCCGAGGCCGCACGCCGCCTCGGCATGTCGCGCACCACGCTATGGAAGCGCATGAGCGGAATGTCTTGAACGCAGCAAGCTGAGCTCCGGCATGTGCCGGTGGCAAGGCTGTAGATGCACAACAGATCTTCCTCAAGAAGTACCGACACAAGAAGCCTTAATCAGGCGACACGCGTATTGTCGTTCACCCCAATTAAACGCAAAAGTATCGGAAACCTCCCGCCAGTTTCCGCCGGGATGGCCCGAGCCGTGATTGACGCCCATGCATGAGCACTCGCAATGAAAACCTTTCGCGCCCCAGCATGCCGGGGCGCATTTTTGCTGTTCTTTATAGGCCTGTACGACATAGATCTTCCCGAATTTCTTCAAGCCGCGCTGTATCAGGTCGTCAAACCAAGCCACAGGTGTTTCCCAACAGTTGTACTGGTCATTCCAAAGAGGTCCGCGCCGCCGTTCGCCTCGAATCCAGTTAAAGTCTTCATCAGTAAGCGTGAGGCGGAAGAGAAGAGGTTTGGATTTCTCCCGCCTAAAGACAACAGGAATTTCTGATTGCCGCCATATCTCACGAAGTCTGGGGTCTCGGCTATCCATACATTGATTTGCATTCTATAACGCGGAGTAGTATTGTCCGCGTTATGGCACACATAACTAACAGCGTCGAATACGGTATTCACTGCCTTCTTTGGTTGGTCGATCCGGCTAGCGG
>DAIOGL010000204.1:3540-5240 GCA_036745235.1 Sulfuritalea sp. | reverse complement strand
CCACTGTCAATCAATCCGGCGCCCGCCGGTCAGGTGCCGACGCACGATCAGACGCCTCGCGTGCCATTGACGGTCACGGAAGCGGCGGCGGACTGCGCGCGCCGTTGCGCCGCCGGGGCCGCCATGCTGCATTCGGGAAACTGGGCGCCGCGACCATGACCAGGGCCATTCCCCGCCGGCTGGTGATCTTTGGCGCCAGCAACATCGTTTCCGATCTCTTCGACTGCGCGCTGGCCAATGGCATGGCTCCCGCGAAGGTGGTGGTGCACTTGCCTGAGGCCGCCGGCGAACGGGACATTCCTCTGGCGGCACGCATCGCGGCTTTGAAGGGACTGTGCGAGGCGCCGCAGGTGCAGATGCTGGATGAATTTCAGCCCGCTGCCGGTGAGCTCTATCTGCTGGGGCCGACGACGCCGACGCGGGCCAATCTGGCGGCGGAGCTGGAGCGGCGCTTCAGCCTTCGCTACCACAGGCTGATCCATCCCACGGCCTACGTATCGCCGCTCGCGAAGCTGGGCCAGGGCGTCTTCGTCGGCGCCAACAGCGTGATCGGCCCCGGCGCCTGCCTCGGCGACCATGTCTTCGTCAATCGCGGGGTCACCATCGGCCATGACACACACATCGGGCCCTATTCCCGGATCCAGCCGGGTGCGAATCTGGGCGGCCTGTCGCGGATCGGCAGGGGCGTAACGGTGGCCATCGGCGCAACCCTTCTTGAGCGGCTGGTGATCGGTGATGGTGCATTTGTCGGCGCCGGTGCCGTAGCGACCGAGGATGTGCCCGACGGCGTACTGGTGCTTGGAATCCCCGCGAGGTTCAAGAAGACTTTGTGAACCGATCTGCGGCGAGGGTCGACGCCTGCCGGCAAGCCGCCAGCAGCGCGGGGCCCGAGGCCTCGATTTCGAATCGTTCGTTGAAGCGCCGGCGCAGGCTTGCGCCGGTGGCGGCGCGCAATTCGGGATTGTCGGTCAGGGTCGCGAGGCGCTCCATGTAGGAGTCCATGTCCGCCAGGGCCAGTTCGCCCACCTTGTCGCCGCCATCGGACGCGGCGAAGGCTGTCACCGCCAAGCCCTCGGCCATGGCTTCGGCGACACTGAATCCGCCACCCATGCGCGGCGGGTTCACGTAGATATCCGAGCGACGCAATATGCCAGGCAGGTCATTGCGGGTGGCCAGCGCCCGCACGCGGCCCGGCGGCGCATGCTGCAAGGCCTCAGGCAATTTGCCCTCGCCTCCGACCAGGAGCCAGACGACACGGGGCTGGAGCGCCATCAGCTGCAGCATCCGGTTTGCCCAATCCGTCCTTATCTCGCGTTCGAGACGGAAGCCTGCGGTTATCCAGATCACGGCCGCATCGTCGATACCGAGCTGTGCTCGTGTGACGTCCGCTTGCTTCGGCGGGCGCCGCACCCGCCAGGGGTGAAAGATCGGCAGCGGCGGCGGGAATTCTTTTCCCCATGCCTGCTTGCGATCCGCGTCCGGATCGGCCGTGAGCCAGACGTCCAGCGGACTGATCGGCGCGACGCTGTTGACGCTCATGCCGACGACCGGGCGGACAGCATACAAAGCCGCTGCGAGCGGCGAATAGAGCCCGACCAGAAGCACGACATCCGGATTGAACTCGGCCAGCGTGGGCATCAGGTTGCGCCAGCGTCCCGGCAGGCTGAAGCGGGCGTCGCTGATCGTCATGCCGACGCCGG
>DAIOGL010000204.1:0-3440 GCA_036745235.1 Sulfuritalea sp. | reverse complement strand
GGCGGCGACAAAGGCGGACCGTTCCTCGAGATTCTGCAATGAGCTCAGCCACTGGTAGGCCATCAGCGCGGCCAGGCGGTCCGGCTCGTTCGGCTCTGCCGCCATGGCCCGCGTCGCGGCCGCGTTTTCGAAGCGGGATTCGCCGGTGGCTCGGGCAAGGAATGTCAGCCGGAGGACATCGTTGCGCGCATCATTGTCGGGCAGGCCTTCGAGCACGTCGAGTGCCGAGCGCCGCGCCGCGCGGTCGGCGGTTCCATGCCAGATTGCCAGCAGGTTGTGCCAGCGCAGGGCACACTGAGGCTCCTTCAGCACCCGGTCGAGGGCATCGAGCAGCAGTGTCATGACGACAGTGGGTTGATCGGGTGGGCGCCCATCTTGGGGATGTTACCGCGGGCGCCGCAAATGCGAAGCATGCTGCCGCGTCCGATGATAGGCAGCGCCGGCTGGCGGATCAGCTCGGGGTGGTGGCCAGCCGTGCCAGCGCGGCGCGGCCGGATAGCAGGTGGTCGTGCATGCGCTGCCCCGCCAGGGCGGGATCCTTCAGCCGCAAGGCTTCCAGGATCTCGCGATGTTCCGCCAGCGACTGCTTCAACCGACCCTCGAGCCGCAAGGAATCACGGCGGGTAAGCTTGATGACCTTGCGCGCATCGTCGATCAGCTGGGCGAGATAGCGGTTGCCGGCAATTTCCTGCAAGGCGGTGTGGAAGCGCTGGTTCGCCTCGAAAAAGCGGTCGGTGTCATTGCCCGCGGCATGCCGCTCGAGCTCCGCATGAATCGCCGCAAGTCGGGCAAAGTCGGCGCTGGTGGCACGGCGCGCCGCCTCCGCGGCGACTCGCCCCTCGAGCAGCGCCATGACGGGAAACACCTCGTCGATGTCCTGTTCCGACAGCTGGGTCACGTAACAGCCGCGGCGCGGCTTCAATACGACCAGGCCTTCTGCCGCGAGTACCTTCAGCGCTTCGCGCAGCGGCGTGCGGCTGATGCCATACTCGAGAGCCAGCGCCTGCTCATCGATCCAGCTGCCGGGCGGCAGTTCATGCGCGAAAATGCGGGTCCGCAAACGCTCAGCCACCTGTTCATACAGGGCGGGTGCCGTGAGAATATGCGAGGATGGTCTTGCATTCATAATTATGGATGCAGTATCATGGCTGCTCGTCAGAAAGTCAACCGTTCTCCATCGACGGGAGAAGATGCAGCAGAAAGGGCAGAACCATGAGCAAGGCACCGGAAGTCAGCATTCCCTCGATCGAGGCATGGACCAAGGCGGCCGCCAAGTCGGCCCCGGAGGGGGATGTTGCGCGACTGAACTGGGTTACGCCGGAAGGCCTGACCGTCAAGCCGCTCTATACCAAGGCCGATGTCGAGGGACTGCCCTATGCCGACACCCTGCCGGGTTTTGCACCCTTCCTGCGCGGGCCGCAAGCGACGATGTACGCGGTGCGCCCGTGGACCATCCGTCAGTACGCCGGGTTCTCCACCGCCGAGGAATCCAATGCCTTCTACCGCAAGGCGCTGGCGGCCGGCGGCCAGGGGGTTTCGGTGGCATTCGACCTCGCTACCCATCGCGGCTACGACTCGGACCATCCGCGTGTGACCGGCGACGTCGGCAAGGCCGGGGTAGCGATCGATTCGGTGGAGGACATGAAGATCCTCTTCGACGGCATTCCGCTCGACAAGATCTCCGTGTCGATGACCATGAATGGCGCCGTGCTGCCGATCCTCGCCGGCTACGTGGTCGCGGCAGAGGAGCAGGGCGTCTCCCAGGAGCAGCTCTCGGGGACGATCCAGAACGACATCCTCAAGGAGTTCATGGTCCGCAACACCTACATCTATCCGCCCGAGCCGTCGATGCGCATCATCGCCGACATCATCGGCTACACCGCGAAGAACATGCCGAAGTTCAACTCGATCTCGATCTCCGGCTATCACATGCAGGAAGCCGGCGCGACGCAGGCGCTGGAACTGGCCTTCACCCTCGCCGACGGCCGGGAATACGTCAAGACGGCGCTGGCATCGGGCATGGACGTGGATGCATTCGCCGGCCGGCTGTCCTTCTTCTGGGCGATCGGCATGAACTTCTATCTCGAGATCGCCAAGATGCGTGCGGCGCGCCTCCTGTGGTGGCGGATCATGAGCGGGTTCCAGCCGAAGAACCCGAAGTCGATGATGCTGCGCACCCACTGCCAGACCTCGGGCTGGTCGCTGACCGAGCAGGATCCCTACAACAACGTCGTGCGCACCACCATCGAAGCGATGGCGGCCGTGTTCGGCGGCACGCAGTCGCTGCACACCAATTCGCTCGACGAAGCCATCGCGCTGCCGACCGAGTTCTCGGCCCGCATCGCGCGCAACACCCAGCTCATCATCCAGGAAGAAACCCACATCACCAGCGTGATCGACCCCTGGGCCGGCAGCTACATGATGGAGAAGCTGACCCAGGACATCGCCGATGAAGCCTGGCGCATCATCGAGGACGTGGACCGCATGGGCGGCATGACCCAGGCGGTGCAAAGCGGCTGGGCCAAGCTGCAGATCGAGAAGTGCGCCGCGGAAAAACAGGCGCGCATCGATTCGGGCAAGGACGTCATCGTCGGCGTCAACAAGTACAAACTCCAGGAAGAAGCCCCGATCGAAACGCGCGACGTGGACAACCATGCCGTGCGCGACGGGCAGATCGCGCGCCTCAAGCAGATTCGCGCCGCTCGCGACAGCACCGCAGTTCAGTCAGCTCTGGCGGCGCTGACCGAGGCGGCCAAATCAGGCAGCGGCAACCTGCTCGATCTGGCGATCAAGGCCAGCCGGCTGCGTGCTACAGTCGGCGAAATTTCCGACGCCCTGGAAGCAGTCTGGGGCCGCCATCGCGCCACCACGCAGACGGTGTCGGGAGTCTATAGTGCGGCCTTTGGCGAGGATGGAACCATGCAGGATATCCGCGACCTGATCGACAACTTTGCGGCCGCAGAGGGGCGCCGGCCGCGCATCATGATCGCCAAGCTCGGGCAGGACGGCCACGATCGCGGCGCCAAGGTGGTCGCCACGGCATTCGCCGACCTCGGCTTCGACGTCGATGTCGGGCCGCTGTTCCAGACACCCGAGGAAGCTGCACGCCAGGCCGTCGAGAACGACGTCCATGCGATCGGCATTTCGACCCTCGCGGCCGGACACAAGACCCTGGTGCCGGCGCTGATCAAGGCGCTGCGCGAGCAGGGCGGCACCGATATCGTCGTCTTCGTCGGCGGCGTGATTCCGCCGCAGGACTACGACCAGCTCTACAAGGACGGCGCCGCGGGCATCTTCGGACCGGGCACGCCGATCCCGCAATGCGCGCATGAAGTGTTGCGCGCCATTCGCGCTGCCCACCTGCCGGCCAGCGCCTGATCTGAATATGCAGCCGACGCCCGAACTGGGCCAAGCCGACGTGGATGCACCGATGGTTGCCG
>DAIOGL010000203.1:0-5241 GCA_036745235.1 Sulfuritalea sp. | reverse complement strand
CGCACCGAGATGCGAGCTTTGGTGCGTGCTGCGTCCCGCGCAGGAATCAAGGTGGGCATCCTGTCGAACGAACTTGAGCTGTTTTATGGCAAGGCGTTCCTGGACCGGCTCGACATCATGGCGGATATTGCCGTGGTCATCGACGGCAGCCACACCAAGATTCTCAAACCAGATGCCGCGGCATATCGGGCTGCCGCAGATGCCCTCCAGTTGCCGATGGCGCAACTGCTTTTCGTGGACGACCAGTTCCGCAATATCGTCGGCGCGCAGGCGGTCGGCCTGCAATGCGAGTATTTTGACTTGCGTGATGCGGTCGGCTGCATCGCCGCCATTGCCGCGCGTCTCGGTCTCGATTTTTCACCCGGAGCAACGCAATGAGCATTTTCAGCAAGGAAGAACTCAAGGCCAACAACGCCCGCTATCTTTGGCACCCGATGGCCCAACCGAAGGCCATGCGCGAAACGCCGCCGGACATCATTGCCCGCGGTGAAGGCAGCTGGATATGGGATATCGACGGCCACAAGATGGTCGATGGGGTCGGCGGATTGTGGAGCGCCAACCTCGGGTTCGGGCGCAAGGAGATACGCGATGCCATCGTGGCGCAACTCGATGAGTTGGCCTTTTACAATGTTTTTCGCGGCACCACGCACCCTCGGGCCATCGAACTCTCCACGCGCATGGCCCGTTTCATGCACGAAGACGGCGTGGTGGCGAGCTTCTTTTCCAACGGTGGCTCGGACGCGGTCGAGGGTGCGCTGAAGCTGGCGCGCCAATACTGGAAAATTCGAGGGCAACGCGATCGAACAAAGTACATCGCGTTGCGCCAGGGTTATCACGGCGTGCATTTCGGCGGTATGAGCGTAAATGGCAACACCAATTTCCGTCGTGCCTATGAGCCGCTGTTGCCGGGGTGCTTTCATATCGATACGCCCTGGCTATACCGCAACCCCTATACCGATGATCCAGAAGAGCTGGGGGAACTATGTGCCCGGCAGCTCGAGCGGGAAATCGTGTTTCAGGGCCCGGATACGGTGGCGGCATTCATTGCAGAGCCGGTACAGGGGGCCGGAGGGGTGATCGTGCCGCCGGCCAATTACTGGCCGCGTGTGCGCGAAATCTGCGACAAGTACGAGGTGCTGCTGATCGCTGACGAAGTGGTGACGGGCTTCGGTCGTACCGGCCATATGTTCGGAACCAGGATGTGGGGCGTGAAGGCCGATATGTGGTGCCTCGCCAAAGGCCTCTCATCGGGCTACATCCCGTTGGGAATGACGGCGATTTCGGGCAAGGTGGCCGAAGTATTCGACGGCAGCGATGCCGGGCTGGGTTCGATTACACATGGCTATACTTACAGCGCGCATCCTGTGGCCGCCGCTGCGGCACTGGCGACACTGGACATACTCGAACGTGAGGACGTGGTCGGAAATGCAGCGCGCGAAGGTGAGCATCTTTTGCGTCGCATGCGCGCTATTGGAGCAGGCTCGCGTCTGGTTGGCGATGTGCGGGGCGTTGGGCTGATGGCGTGTTTCGAACTCGTGTCGGACAAGGCAACCAAGGCCAGTTTCGCCCGTGGTGCAAGCGAACCAACGGCCATCGCACGGGCTGCCTATGAACTGGGAGCGATGGTCCGGGTTTCGGGACCCAATATCATCCTGTCGCCCGCGCTGACCATTTCACGGGAGCAGGTCGATCTGCTTTGCGACATTCTGCAAGAAGCGTTCAACAAGATTGAGGGAAGCTGAACCTGACCAAGTCGGAGGGGACATGAATAGCAAGCTAACCGCAAAACGGGGCATTGGATTCATCTCGCTGTTCTGCATTGCGATCGGTGTCATCGTCGGCCAGAGCACCATTGTCTCCTTGTTGCAGGCCGCTGGAATCGCTGGATGGGGCTTTCTTGGCGCCATGGGCATCGCCTACGTGCTGATGCTCTGTAACTCTGCCACTTATGCGGAGCTGGCCTTGATGATGCCTCATCGCGGCGGGCTGAGCGCATATTGTGAGGCTTCGCTTGGCCACTTCCCGGCGATATTTGCCGTGTTCGCCGGCTATGTCGTGCCTGCATTATTCGGCCAGGCGGCAGAGCTGATGCTGGTTGATAACGTGATGGTGCAACTCCTGCCGGGAAGAATGCCGCCCATGGGGTGGGCCGTACTGCTGCTCGCAGTGCTGGCCGTCCTGAACTATCTTGGCACTAACGTGTTTGCGCGCACGCAAACCTTGCTGACAGTCGTGATGCTGGTTTTCCTTTTCTTGACCGGTATCGTGGCCGTTACCGGCGAACTCGATGCGGGCACTGTAGCGAGCACCGGAACCGGGTTTGCGGCAATGGCCGCGAACACTACGGTGATCGGCGTGGTGTCCTTGGTCTTGTACTCGCTGATCGGTACGGAATTTGTTACACCGTTGGCAGAAGAGGCCGAGAACCCGACCCGCGACATCCCTCGCGCGATGTTTATCGGTCTGACCGTGGTGACAATCGCGAACGCCGTGTTCTGTGTCGGTGCAAGCTTGCTTCTTTCCCGCGAGACCTTGATGACTGCGGCCACCCCGCATCTGGAGTACGCCGTGGCCGTGTTCGGCCCGGTGGCAAAACTGATATTTGGCGCCATCGCAATTACCGCGACAGCCAGCCTGGTCAACACGGTACTTGGGGCACTGCCACAGATGCTGCATGGCATGGCGATGAGCGGCCAGGTGTTCCCGGTCTTCAAGCACCTGAGCAAGCGGTATCGCACGCCATGGGTAGCTCTTCTGTTTGTCGCGTGTTTGCCGCTGGTCGGGATCGTATGGTCGGGCGGAGATGTCACCAATATTCTTCCGCTGATCATTGCAGCCACGAGCGCGTGGCTGCTTTCCTACATGATTGCCCATCTGGCGCTGATCGTTCTGCGGCTGCGCATGCCCGATGCGCCGCGACCTTACCGTGTTCCGCTGTTTCCCTTGCCACAGATCCTTGCCATTCTCGGCCTTGGGTACGTCGTCGCCAACAGCGCGCCGGCAGCGGAATTGGTCGTACCGATATTTACGTCGCTGGGAATGGTCCTGAGCCTGATTGCGGTGATCGGGGCATTGTGGATCAAATTGTTCATGGGCAAGGGCCTCTTCGTGGCCAGTCCCGCGCTGGTCGGCGAGACGCCGAACCGTAATTGATCAGGAGACAGATGCAATGCGTATCGGAGTACCAAAGGAGATCAAGAACCACGAATATCGTGTTGGACTCACTCCGGCAGGAAGTGGGGAACTTGCGCGTTGCGGGCATCAGGTCGCCGTGCAGACCGGCGCCGGCAAGGCAATCGGCTTCAGTGACGAGCAGTATCGCGCCGCTGGCGCACGCATCGTTGCCACGGCAGCCGAAGTCTTCGCCGAGTCTGAAATGATCATAAAGGTCAAGGAGCCGCAGCCGGTCGAGTACCGTCAAATGCATCCCGGACAGATTCTCTACACCTACCTCCATCTGGCGCCGGATCCTGTACAAACGCAGGGCTTGATTGACAGCGGTGCGATATGCATCGCCTACGAAACCGTGACTGATGGGCGCGGCGGTCTTCCCTTACTGGCACCGATGTCCGAGGTCGCGGGGCGAATGTCGATTCAGGCGGCGGCCAAGGCGCTGGAAATCTCCACCGGCGGTTCGGGAGTGCTGCTGGGTGGAGTGCCGGGAGTGGCGCCGGCCCATGTCACGGTAATCGGGGGCGGCGTGGTAGGCATACATGCGGCGCGCATGGCGTTGGGATTGGGAGCGCAAGTGACGATTCTTGATCGTTCGCTGGCGCGTCTGCGCGAGGTCGACAACGATTTCTGCGGGCAGATTCGCACCCTTTTCTCGACTCGTGACGCCATAGAGGATGAATTGCGCATTGCCGATGCCGTGATCGGAGCGGTCCTCATCCCGGGAGCGGCGGCACCGAAGCTGGTCACGCGATCGATGATCAAGATGATGAAGCCGGGATCCGTACTGATCGACGTGGCGATTGATCAGGGTGGGTGCGCGGAAACCTCGCACGCGACCACCCATCAGGATCCGACCTATGTTGTCGATGGCGTCATTCACTATTGTGTTGCCAACATGCCCGGCGGTGCCGCTCGGACCTCCACTCAGGCGCTGACCAACGCCACTCTGGAGCACGCCCTTGCCATTGCCAACAAGGGCGTCCGGAACGCCTTGCTGGACGATCGCAATCTACTCAACGGACTCAACGTCTGCGGCGGAAAGGTGACGTACGAGGCCGTGGCCAGGGACCTGGGCCATCCTTATGTCAGCGCGGAAGAGGCATTGGCGGCGATCCACTAGGGCCCTGATGCCGGCGCGACGTGCAGAGGTGACTCTCCGGCGTCCCGTCCCTACCTCGAAACGTGGAAAATGTGGATGATGCGTTGATCGATTCCCAGCACTGTCAGCGAACTGGTTGCTGCAATTGCATCAGTGCTTCTCCGACACGGGATCGACGACGAGCCCGTGCTTCGAGAAGCTCAATACCGTTCCATCTCCGGCAACAACAACTGAAGTAAGCGCAAGCCGGTCATCGCGCTGTCTGGCGACGAAGCTATTGCCGCCATCCGTACTCTTCAGACTTAGCCCGTCAAGCCCGACGCCATACAGCGCCTGCCCTGACTCGACCAGGCCGGTAATGGAGCTCTTGGTATTCGTAGTCGCCGGATTCCATGACTTGCCACCATCGACACTGCGGTAGGCTGTCCCGCGCAGGCCCGCCACAATCAGGGCGCCGTCATGCAGTACCAGGCCAGTCCAGAACGATCCCTTGTAGCCGGTCTCAAGGTAAGCCCAGGTCTTTCCTTGATCCGCCGACCGCAGCACCGTGCCCCGCTCGGCAGCAATATAAAGAATGCCTTCCTTGTCGCTAAAAATCCTGAACAGGTTCCGGTCCCCTCTGCCACCGCTGGGCGGCTTGGGCAGGGTCACGCTATCCCAGCTCTTGCCACCGTCCGCCGTCGTCAGCACGAGAGACCAAAGGCCGACGGCGATCCCGCGGTTCCGATCGCTGAAATGGACTGAAAACAAGGGTCGGTCGGTCGCCGTGTCGAGCCGCTGTCGAGTCCATGTATCGCCGCCATCCTCTGTGTGCAGGATCACGCCCCAGTGCCCGACGGCCCAGCCGAACTTCTCGTCAACAAAAGTCACTGAAGTCAGCGTGGCATCGACTGGCACCTCGCGCGCCTGTCGAAACGCGCCCCCATCCGAGAGCATCACAGTGCCATAGTCACCGACCGAGACGACGC
>DAIOGL010000202.1:0-5259 GCA_036745235.1 Sulfuritalea sp. | reverse complement strand
CATAGATGCGTTCCGCGTCGGGCCGTGCGAGGTCGAGCACGGGCTTGGAGACGAGGTTGTCGTAGACCAGCACATCGGCTTCGCCGATCAGGCGCGCGGCCTTGAGGGTCAGGAGTTCGGGGTCGCCGGGACCGGCGCCGACGAGATAGACCCAGCCGGGTCGGGCAGAAATGGGTTTCATGGACGCGAATGCTACCTGAGGCGCGGCGTCGGCCACTTGATCAGGAACAACCTCCGCCGCAGCTGCCGCAGCTTTTTGCCGCGGGCGGCGCCGTGCATCCGCCGCGAAAGATGAACTGGAATTCCCCGGGCTGCACTTCGCTGAAATCCAGCGTGGTGTTCTCCAGCAGGGGCTGGCTGAGCGGCGAGATCAGGATCGCGATGCCGTTCGCGTCGAGCACGAGGTCGTCCTCGCGTTCCTCGTCGAAGCCCATGCCATAGACCAGCTCCCCGTCGTCTTCGTCGAGTTTGGCGGCCACGCGCAGCATGCGCTGGCGGTCGGGCTGTTCGGCGGCGGCACGGGCGATCTGCTCGGCGGCGCTCGGGGTCAGGGCAAACATGGGGCAGCTTCCTTTTTATCGTTGGTCGCGCAGGTGCGGACGTGCTGGACAAATTTCGCCGGCCAGTCGCAGCGGCTGGTGGCGCGCAGGTGGGTGTAGGAGGCGAGCAGCCGGTGCAGCACGACGCCGTCGTGCGCGCCGTCGATGCCGTGGCCGCGGCGCACCGCATAGGCATAGCGGGTGTCGGATGGCAGGCCGTGCAGGCTCGAATAATGGAATTCGTGGGCGTGCAGTTCGGAAGATCCAGCGGCGGATCCGGCCGTGGCTTCTGAGCCGGCACCCGTTCCGGCGCTGCGCCACGGATGGTTCGCATTCGGCTCGAGGATCACGTAGCCGCGGCCGACGGGCTTGGCGTGCATGCGGATGTCGCCGGGGATCACGCCGACCATGGCGGCGGTCTTGCCCTTCCATTCGATGCTGCGCGCCAGATACATCAGGCCGCCGCATTCGGCATAGGTCGGCAGCCCGGCCTCGATGGCGCGCCGGATGTCGGCACGCAGCGGGGTATTGGCTTCCAGTTCGTCGAGAAAGCACTCGGGGAAGCCGCCGCCGATCAGGAGTCCGTCGCAGGGCGGCAGCCTGGCGTCGCGCAGGGTATCGAAGAAGACCGTTTGCGCACCGGCGGCGGCCAGCGCATCGAGGTCGTCGGCGTAGTAGAAGCCGAAGGCGGCATCGCGCGCAACGGCGATGCGCACCGGTGCCTCCACGCTGCGCCATTGCGGGGGCGGCGGTGCGAGGGCGATGTCGGTCTGGCTGATCGCCAGCAGGCGATCGAGGTCGACCTGCGCGGCGATGCGTTCGCCGATCGCGGCGACGTGCCGCTCGGCTTCGGCGGTCTCGTTGGCCGGCATCAGGCCCAGGTGGCGCTCGACCAGCGCCAGCTCGGCATCTTCCTGCACGGCGCCGAGCACCGGGACGTCGGTGTAGTGCTCGATCACGGCGCGCAGCTTGGCCTCGTGGCGGCGGCCGCCGAGGCGGTTGAGGATCACGCCGGCGATGCGGATGTTGCGGTCGAAGGCCTGGTGGCCGAGGATCAGCGGCGCGATGCCGCGCGTCATGCCGCGCGCGTCGAGCACCAGGATCACCGGCAGGTCCAGCAGGCGGGCCAGCGCGGCATTGCTGTTCGAGCCGTGGAGGTCCAGCCCGTCATAGAGCCCCTTGTTGCCCTCGACCAGGCATACCTCGGCGTCGTGGCCGTGGCGGGCGAACTCGGCCTGCAGCTCGGCATCGGGCGAGAGGAAGAAATCCAGGTTGTAGCAGGGCCGGCCGGCGGCGACCGAGAGCCACAGCGGATCGATGTAGTCCGGCCCTTTCTTGAAGGGCTGCACCGTGCGCTTGGGCTGGCCATGCCTGCCCGAGCTCAGCGCAGCGGCCAGGCCGATGCTGATCGTGGTCTTGCCCGAGGATTTGTGCGCGGCGGAAATCAGAAAGCGATGCATGGCGCGCGCGCCTGACGGCGGAATCAGTCGGTGATGCCGCCGGCCGCTTCGAGCTCGGCGAGGTCGTCCTGCGGCAGGAAATGCAGGATGCGCACGCCGATGGTGGTCATGGTGAAGGCGATGCCGAGGCCACCGACTGCCAGCAGGATTTCCGGCAGGCTGGCCGCGTAATGGTCGACCGCGCCGTCGAAGAAGCTGCTCTTCACGTTGTAGCCCGGGAAGATGTCGAGCGGGAAGGCCTGTCCGCCGATGATGAAGACATGGAGCTGGTAGTAGGCGCCGACGATCACCAGCAGGGCCGCCAGGTTGACCCACAGCGCCTTGGTCCGGGTGGCGGGAAGGAACAGCAGGGCCAGCGGCAGCAGGCTGCCGATCAGCACCTGGCCGAGCCAGAAGGGGGCGGCGAAGTCGCTGTCGAACAGGATGAAGTATTCGAAGGCGATGTTCTTGGCGAAATAGGCATTGACCAGATGCAGGATGATGGTGAGGTACAGCACGGCCGCGACGAAGGTGGCCAGCAGGTTCTTCAGCCGCTGCAGGATCAGGGGCGGCAGGGTCATGCCGTTCCAGGCGTACATGGTGGCCTGCACCACGATGAACACGGCCAGCCCCCAGGAGAAGGACATGACGATGAACATCGGCGCCAGCAGGGCGCTGCCGTAGGCCTGGCGGGCGACCAGGAAGGCGAAGATGGAACCGGTGCCGCTGGTCAGCACGACGCGCCAGACGAAGGTCGCCAGACCGGCTGCCTTGGAGTATGGGTTCATGCGGCGTTCCATCATGGTCCACAGATAGACCGCGACGAGGCCGTAGAACACCGGATAGAGAATCACGTTCCAGCCGAACACCGAGGTCGGGTTGAAGTGGGTCGCCGCCACCATCAGGCGGTCGGCGCGGCCGAGGTCGAGCATGATGATGGCCAGGCCGCCGGTGATCATCGCCAGCGCCAGCAGGCCCGAAAGCGGCGCGCGCGGCTTGTAGAGCACCCGGCCGAAGACCGAGCCCATCGAGGCGACGTTGAGCACGCCCGAGGCGGCCACGATCAGGAAGATGGCGAAGACGTGGGGCAGGCCCCAGACGATCTGGTTGTTCATGCCGGTGACGACGTGGCCGGAATGCTCCATGTACAGCGCGGCGGCGAGACCGATCGCCGAGACCACGCCGCCGATCGCGGCAAGCAGGTAGAAGAGGGCTTCTTCGTGGCGGGGATGGGGTGTGAACATGATCAGAGTCCCTGGTAGCGCACGCCCTGATTCAGGCGCAGATCGGCACGAACCTGGGTGGTCGGCACGCTGGCGATACGCTTGGCGATCTCGCTGGCGGGGTCGTTCAGGTCGCCGAACACCATGGCGCCCTCGGGGCAGGATTCGACGCAGGCCGGTTGCTGGCCCTTGTCGATGCGATGCACGCAGAGCGTGCAGCTTTCGACGCAGCCCTGGCCGCGCGGAACTTCGGGGTTCTGCTGGGTCAGCGGGGTATGGACGAAGGAACGCGCCTTGTAGGGGCAGGCCATCACGCAGTAGCGGCAGCCGATGCAGGTGTGGCGGTCGACCAGCACGATGCCGTCGGCACGCTTCATCGAGGCGCCGGTGGGGCAGACGTCCACGCAGGGCGGCTCGGCGCAGTGCTGGCACATCATCGGCAATTGCGTGACGCGGCCGTTGCGCTTGTCCACCAGCTCGATCTTGCGTATCCACT
Organism: Sulfuritalea sp.; assembly: GCA_036745235.1. Classification (GTDB taxonomy): domain Bacteria; phylum Pseudomonadota; class Gammaproteobacteria; order Burkholderiales; family Rhodocyclaceae; genus Sulfuritalea. The sequence continues at coordinate 1,562 of DAIOGL010000202.1, read as the reverse complement.
GCGAGTTCTGCCGCGGATCGGGAAGTTTCTCGCTGACGCCGTTTTCGGTGTGGCAGGCGTCGATGCATTTGGTGCAGCCGGGCGCGCATTTTCCGGCGTCGATCAGCAGGCCCCAGCGCACCGCGGGCGAGGCGGCGGTGCCGGCCTTGCGGGCCTCGGCGGCATTGGCCTCGCCGACGGCCATCAGGTGCAGGCCGGGGGCGATCACGGTGAAGCCGAGGCCGGCCACGCCGGCGCCGGCGGCGGCGATGAAAGCACGGCGCGGGTTGTTGTCGGGGGATTGCGGGGCCGTCATGGTTTCACTCCCGTTGCCTTGAAGCCGGCTTTGGGCTGGTGGCAATCCCAGCAGTCGAGTTTGACTGCGGCATAGGAATGGCAGCTTTCACAGAAGGCGCCCTTGCCGAGCACGGAGCCGGTCTTCTTGCCGGCATGGCATTCGATGCAGGCATTCAGCGAAGCCGGTTCGCCGCGGATGCCGGAGCGCAGCGTCCGGTCGCGCTGGTGCTTGAGCATCTCCATGTGGTTGCGGCGCATCTCCTCCGGCGGGGCAACGCACTTGCCGGTGCCCTCGGTCGTCATCTCCGGGACGGGCGTGCGCTGGGGACGCGCCTCGCCGCTGTGCGCAAAAGTCGGCGCCGGCGACACGGCGACCATCGCGGCGATCATCAGCAGAGAGCGGATCAGGCGCAGCACAGTCTTACTCGCCCAGGCCCATCTGGATGTAGCCGGTCGGGCAGACGTCGGCGCAGATGTGGCAGCCGATGCACTTGTCGTAATCGGTGGCGACGTAGCGGCCGGTCAGGGTCTCGGTCTTCTTGACCTTGTACACGGCGGTCTGCGGGCAATAAACGACGCAGTTGTCGCACTCGAAGCACTGGCCGCAGCTCATGCAGCGCTTGGCCTCGGCGATCACCTCCGCCTCGGTCAGCGCGTCGATGCGCTCGTCGAAGTTGCCCAACGCCGAATCCTTGTTCAGATGCGTGACGTGGCGCTTGTTGCGCTCGGTGTATTGGAAGTGGCCGAGGAACAGCTGATCGTGCGGGATGACGTAGCGCTCGGAGCGGTTGTCGTAGTTGTGCACCACGTCCTTGCTCTTGTCGGTGCCGTGCAGGGGGGTGTGGATCTCGCCCAGCTGGACGCCCTTTTCCACGTACTTGCGCATCAGGTCGAAGGAATGCACGTCGATCTTGGGCCGGCGGCCCGGTTCGACGCCGGCCAGATACTGGTCGATGCCTTCGGCGGCAATCGCGCCATGGCCCACGGCGGTGGTCAGCAGGTGCGGACGGATGACGTCGCCACCGGCGAACACGCCCGGCTTGCCGGACACCTGGTAGTTCTTGTCGGCGGCGATCATGCCCTTGCCGGAGTTGAATTCCTCGATGCCGGTGAAATCGACGGCCTGGCCGATGGCGGACACGATCAGGTCGGCCGGCAGTTCCTTTTCGGTGCCTTCGATCTTCTTGATGTCGAGGCGGCCGGAGATCATCTTGGCTTCGCATTGCATGACGCGCAGCGCGGTGGCGCGGCCGTCCGGGCCCTTGACCACGCCGATCGGCATCCAG
>DAIOGL010000201.1:0-5280 GCA_036745235.1 Sulfuritalea sp. | reverse complement strand
GATCAGGCAGTCCAGCAGGCTCAGGTCATCGATGTAGGCCGGTGCGTCCGAGCGGGCACCGCCGGCGCGGTGATAGCTCAGCGCGATGGCGTACAGCGGGACGCCGGCATCGATCGCGCTCTGGAACAGCGCGGCGTGGAAGGGCAGCAGCCTGTCGCCGGAGGTGGTGGTGCCTTCGGGAAAGATCGCCAGGCGGCTTCCGGAGGCTAGCGCAGCCTGCATGCGCCGGCGGGTGCGATGGGCGGCCTTGCCGCTGCCGCGCTCGATGAACACGGTGTCGGTGCGGCGGCTGAGCCAGCCGATCAGGGGCCAGCGGGCGACTTCGCTCTTGGCGACGAAGGCGCAGGGCAGCAGCGCGTTGATGACAAAGATGTCAATGAAGGAAATGTGGTTGCCGACCAGCAGGCCGCCCTCGATGCGGCCGAGATCGCCCATGCCGGCTTCGACGCGGATGCCGAGGATCATCAGCAATTGCCGCGACCAGATGCGTTTCAGACGCTGGCGCCACGATGCGCCCCCCAGATGGAACAGCAATGCCACCTGGAACGCGCCATTGAGCAGGTGGGCGCCGACCAGCAGCAGGCGCAGGCGGGAAAGCAGGAGAGAGGTCCGCATCCGTCCAGAATAGGTGCGCGGAGTTACAGGTGCGTGACGCGGCGGTGCGGGACTGCAAATTTCCCATCGGGCGGAATGATTTCACGGCTCTGTAACATTCGCTGCCTAAACTGGGTCGCGATGCAACATGGGAAGCCGGCACCCCGGCCCATTCGAACATTTCAAAGGAGTAACTACATGCTGACTCGCACCCTCAGAAACGCCGGGATTGCCGCCGTTTCAATGCTCGTTGTAGCCTCGGCCAGCGCGGCCGACATCACCGGCGCCGGCGCCACCTTTCCCGCGCCGATCTACGGCAAATGGGCGGAGGCCTACCAGAAGGCCACTGCCAACAAGATGAACTATCAGTCCATCGGTTCCGGCGGCGGCATAAAGCAGATCACCGCCAAGACCGTGGATTTCGGCGCCTCCGACATGCCGCTGAAGCCCGAAGAACTCGAAAAGCTGGGGCTGGTGCAGTTCCCCACCGTCATCGGCGGCGAAGTGCTGGCCTACAATCTGCCGGGCATCAAGACCGGCGATATCCGGCTCACGGGTGCGGTCCTCGCCGACATTTACCTCGGCAAGATCACCAAGTGGAACGACAAGGCAATTGCCGAACTGAATCCGAAGACGCCGCTGCCTGATCAGGCAATTGCCGTGGTGCGTCGCGCCGATGGCTCCGGCACCACGTTCATCTTCACCAATTATCTGTCCAAGGTGAGCCCGGAGTGGAAGCAGAAGGTCGGTGAGGGTACGGCGGTGCAGTGGCCGGTGGGGCTGGGCGGCAAGGGCAATGAGGGCGTCTCCGCCTTCGTTCAGCGTCTGCCGGGATCGATCGGCTACATCGAGTTTGCCTATGCCAAGCAGAACAAGCTGACCTACGCGCTGCTGCAAAACGCGGCGGGCAACTACCCGCTGCCGAGCGACACGACCTTCAAGGCCGCCGCCGCCGGCGCCGACTGGAACAAATCGGCGTTCTATGAAATCCTCACCAACGAACCGGGCAAGGACTCTTGGCCGATCACCGGGGCTACCTTCATTCTGATGCAAAAGGTCCAGGACAAGCCGACGCAGGCGCTGGAAGCGCTCAAGTTCTTCGACTGGGCCTACAAGAATGGCGGCAAGATGGCAGATGACCTCGATTACGTGGCGTTGCCCGAGAGTGTCGTCAAGCTGATCCACGCCGCTTGGGCTAATATCAAGGACACGTCCGGAAAAGCGGTCTGGACCGGCAAGTAAGCAACATCGTCAGCGACGCGCGATCGCCCCAGGCTGCGCAGCCTGGGCCGGTCCGCGTCCCTTTCTGAATTATTGAAGACAAATGAACTCAACTCGAAATGGCAATGTGGGCGATTGGGTTTTTCTCAACCTGACGCGGTTGGCGGCCATATTCGTGCTGGTGATGCTTGCCGGGACCATAGCCTCGCTGGTCTACGGCGCATGGCCGGCAATCGAGCGCTTCGGCTTCGGCTTCCTCTGGTCCGGCGAATGGAATCCGCCCGCCGAGCGTTTCGGCGCCCTGATTCCGATCTACGGCACGCTGGCCACGTCCCTGGTGGCGCTGGTAATCGCCGTTCCGGTCAGTTTCGGCATTGCACTGTTCCTGACCGAGATGGCTCCGGCCTGGCTCAAGCGCCCGCTCGGCATCGCCATCGAGTTGCTGGCCGGCATCCCCAGCATCGTGTATGGCATGTGGGGCCTGCTGGTGTTTGCCCCGGTCTTCTCGAAATACGTACAGCCATTTCTGGCGAACACGCTGGGCAAGTTGCCCATGATTGGCGAGCTGTTCTCCGGCCCCGGACTGGGCATCGGCATTCTCAGTGCGGGCGTGGTGCTGGCGATCATGACCATTCCGTTCATCGCCTCGGTGATGCGCGACGTGTTCGACGTGACGCCGGCCATGCTCAAGGAGTCGGCCTACGGCGTCGGCGCCACGACCTGGGAAGTGGTCTGGAACGTGGTGTTGCCGTATACCAAGGTCGGCGTCATCGGCGGTGTCATGCTCGGTCTCGGGCGTGCCCTGGGCGAGACAATGGCGGTGACATTCCTGATCGGCAACATGAACGTGTTCGGCGGCTTCTCCCTCTTCCTGCCGGGCAACAGCATCGCCTCGGCACTCGCCAACGAATTTGCCGAGGCCGAATCTGAAATCTATACGGCATCGCTGATCGAGCTCGGCCTGATCCTTTTCTTCATCACCTTCATCGTCCTGTCGCTGTCCAAGCTGCTGCTCATGCGCTTGTCGCGGCAGGAAGGCATGGCTGCCTGAGCCTGGATCATGGAACTTTACGCGCGGCGCAAACTGATGAATCGCATCGCCCTGACGCTGGCATTGCTGGCGATGTCGTTCGGGCTGTTCTGGCTATTCTGGATATTGCTGACGACCTTCGAGCTGGGCTTTTCCAGCCTCTCGTTGCGGCTGTTCACCGAAATGACGCCGCCGCCGGGTTCCGAAGGCGGATTGTTGAATGCCATCGTCGGCAGCCTGATGCTGGTGTCCCTTGCCACCCTGGCGGGAACCCCAATCGGCATTCTTGCCGGGATCTACCTGGCGGAGTATGGGCAACATTCCATGCTCGGCCGCGTCACGCTGTTCATCAACGACATCCTGTTGTCGGCGCCGTCGATCGTGATCGGCCTCTTCGTCTATGCAATTTACGTTCATCCGGCGGGCCACTTTTCAGGCTGGTCGGGCGTCGTGGCGCTCGCCATGCTGGTGATTCCGGTGGTGATTCGGGCCACCGAAAACATGCTGCGGCTGGTGCCGAACACGCTGCGCGAAGCGGTGTTCGCCCTCGGCACTCCGAAATGGAAGGTCATTACCCGGGTAACCCTGCGCGCTTCCATCGCCGGCGTATTGACCGGCGTATTGCTTGCCGTTGCGCGCATCTCCGGCGAAACGGCCCCCTTGCTGTTCACCGCCCTGTCGAACCAGTTCTGGACGCTGGACATGAACCAGCCCGTCGCCAATTTGCCGGTGACGATTTTCAAGTTCGCCATGAGTCCGTTCAAGGATTGGCAGGATCTCGCCTGGGCGGCCGTCCTGCTGATCACGCTCGGCGTGCTGAGCCTGAATATTCTCGCCCGCGTGCTGTTCCGCGACAAGCACAGAGTCTGATTTGCCGACACGAGCCTCCAACATGATGATGAACGAACCCGCCCTTGACCTCGAAGCGCAGATATCCTGCCGGAATTTCAATTTCTATTACGGCAAGTACCATGCACTGAAGAACATCAACCTCGATATCTACAAGCGCAATGTGACGGCCTTCATCGGTCCCTCCGGGTGCGGCAAGTCGACCCTGCTGCGGACTTTCAATCGCATGTACGAGTTGTATCCGGAGCAGCGCGCCGTCGGCCAGCTTCTGCTCGACGGCAAGGACATGCTGGCCAAGAACGTCGAAGCCAACGCGCTGCGTGCCAGGGTGGGCATGGTGTTCCAGAAGCCGACACCCTTCCCGATGTCGATCCGCGACAATGTCGCCTTCGGCGTCGGGCTGCACGAGCGTCTGTCGAAGAGCGACATGGAGGATCGCGTCGAGTGGGCATTGCGCAAGGCGGCTCTGTGGGACGAGGTCAAGGACAAACTGGGGCAGAGCGGCATGAGCCTGTCGGGCGGCCAGCAGCAAAGGCTGTGCATTGCCCGCGGCATTGCCGTCAAGCCGCAGGTCCTGCTGCTCGACGAACCGACGTCGGCACTCGATCCGATCTCGACCATGCGCATCGAGGAACTGATCGGCGAACTCAAGGACGAGTTCACCATCGTCATAGTCACCCACAACATGCAGCAGGCGGCGCGCATCTCGGACTTCACCGCCTATATGTATCTCGGCGAAATGGTCGAGTTCGGCGTCACCGACCAGATCTTCATCAAGCCGCAAAAGAAGGCCACCGAGGATTACATCACGGGTCGCTTCGGCTGACGCCGCAGCGGGGCGTCGGTCCTTTTCGGTAGTCGGCGCCGGCGACACGGCGCTTTCGCGAGCGACACGGCAGAACGGCAGTCCGGCGGCCCCCTGGCGGGCGCTTTACTGCCCCGGTCGCTCGCCGGGCGATGTCGGCGTCGTGCGACGGAAGGTCGTGGCGGCGATCTCGGCGGCCAGCGGCCGCGCCACCCGGATCATGACGTTGAGCAACTCCTGGGCGATGAATTCGCGCAGGGGAACCAGCAGTCGGGGCAGACGCACCGAGCGACTCAGGGATCGGGTCTCTTCGGCATATAGCCGAAACAGTTCGTCCAGCAGCTGCGCAAATTCGTCGCGCGAGAAGCTTGCGTGCATGGCGCCGCGCAAGCGCAGATTCCCGTTGCGCGCAGCGAGGACCTTCAGGGCGGCCTCGTAGAGCAGCTTCATGCGCCGGGCGCGGATCGGAGCGATTTCCTCGTAGCGGATCACGATTTCCACCGGGAAGCTGCCGACGCGGGCGAGAAACATGCGGTCGATTTCCTTGGTGGCATGCAGCAGTTGCGGCAGGACGTCACCCCAGGCTGACGGGCTATCTGCGGCGAGCTCGTGGGCGCGGAGGATGACCAACGTGTCCTTCTTCACTTCCTTGGCGACGTTCAGCACCAGCACCGGTTCCAGGTGGGGCAGGGCGACGCGCAGGGGCAGGGCGGCGCGCAGCGCAGTGGTGGTGCGCTGGCTGTAGATGTTCAGTATCCGGCCGTTGAGTCTGGCGAGGGAC
>DAIOGL010000200.1:0-5290 GCA_036745235.1 Sulfuritalea sp. | reverse complement strand
CCGGACTCAGATGGCGGAAGCGCCCCATTGCCTTCAGATACTCGGTCACCGGCAGAGGATCATCCACCGGCCGCGTGAGCTCCAGGCCGTCGCGCGGGTTGTACTCCCAGAGCATCACGAAATTGGTCTCGACCGCCTTGCGCGCGACTTCCATGTTCTGGTCGGTCGGGAATCGCCAGCCCGTGGTGCAGGGCGAATAGACGTGCAGATAGGCAAACCCGCGCTTGGACGCCTGGATCGCCTTGTCGAGCTTGTCGTAGAGATCCTGCATGTAAGCCGTCGACGCCGTCGCCACGTACTCGCAGCGATGGTTGACCATGATCAGGGGCAGATTCTTGGCATCCTGGGTCTTCCCCTGCGACGGCATGCCGCCCGAACCCTCGCCCACCGGCGTGGTCGAGGTCCAGGCGCCATAAGGCGTGCAGCTCGAACGCTGCATGCCGGTGTTCATGTAGCCCTCGTTGTCGACCACCATGAAGAGTATCTGCTCGTTGCGCTCGGCGGCGCCGGACAGGGACTGGAAGCCGACATCGGAGGCGCCGCCGTCGCCGGCAATGGCCAGCGCATTGACTTCCCGGCCGACCCGCTTGTACTGCCGCTTGATGCCGGCCAGCATCGCCGCAGTATTGGTCAGCAGCGGGTGGAAAACCGGAACCTTGGTACCGGTGGTGCCGTTGAAGCCGACGGAACCCATGCCGGGCACGCAGCCCGGCGGAGTCGCCAAGACCGTCTCCGGACCGACCCGGCGCAGCGTGTGGCGCATCAGCAGTTCGGTGTTGCACCCCTGACAGCCGGCGAGTCCCGGCGCAAAGAGATCCTCCCAGTCGCCCACTTCGTTGTAGATGCGCGATGTCGTCACATAGGTCAGCGCCTGGTGCGGACAGGCCGGTACGCAGGCCGGTGACCCGTCGCAGGTGTCGCACTTGGCGACGTGGCCGACGCCCTCATCAAGCGCAATCCCGGCGTAGCTGCAGCCGATGGTGCACAACAGGCAATCGACGCACTTCGATGCGTTCCATTCGATGACGCCGCTGTCAAAATTCTTGGTCAGCGCCCCCGCCGGACAAACCGTCACGCACTTCGGATCACCGCACTGGCGGCAGAGTGCCAGTTCGAAGCCGTCGCCTTCGCCGGCCACGATCTGGATGCGCGAGCGCGCCTTGTCCCCGGTACCGGTCTTGGCGGTCGCACAGGCGGTCATGCAGTCGCCGCAGCCGTCGCACTTTTCGGCGTCGAAGGCGATGGTGTTGTAGCTCTTTCCCATGGTCGTCTCCTAGCGCCAGAGTTTGGACATCAGTTCGCGGCCGACGGCCAGCGGATTGGCCACGAAGCGTTCCTTGACGGCCGACAGATCGACCCGCCGCAGAATCAGCTGGCACATGACGCCGCCGTCGAAGAATTCGTTGACGCCGTAGATGCCTAGCAGGCAGCCGTCCTTGAATATCGCCTTGAGGTAGCGGCCGCTGGTACCGTCGAACCGGGTTACCACTTCGGCGCCCTCTGGCACTTTGCTGCTGCCGACCGATATCGCATGACGACCGAAGAAATGATAGGTATTCAGCGGTACGCCGCCCGGATAGGTCTTCAAGCCGGGGTCCCCGGCCATCGCCATGCCGGCGATGCGGCCCTGCTCGGTCGCGTCGGGCAGGATCGCATTCATCACCCTGGCGTCGGTAAAGAATCCCTTGGCCTGTGCGCAATCGCCGGCGGACCAGACATTGGCGACGCTGGTCTGCATGCTGTCGCTTACCAGGATGCCCTTGTCGTGCTCGACCTGGCTGCCGTCCAGATAGTCCATGTTCGGCTTGACGCCGGTAGCCACCAGCAGCAGGTCGGCTTCGAGCGTGGTGCCGTTTTCGAGCGTCAGGGTCGCTCCAATGGCGGACGGCGCGAGCTTCACGACCCGGCTGCCGGTGAGAATGCGGGCGCCGTTGTCGGTGAATGCCTTTTCGATCAGGCCGGCCGCCGTCGCATCGAAGTAGCCGTCGGTGAGTTGCCTGGCCATTTCGACGATGGTGACCTTGGCACCGGCCTTTACCAGGTTTTCGGCGGCATGCATGCCGACCAGTCCTGCTCCCAGTACCACTGCCTGCTTCGACTGCCTGATCGCGGCGTTCAGCTTCGTCGCATCGTCGAGCGTGCGCAACACGTGGTAGGAAACTGTGTCGATGCCCGGAATCGGCGGAATCGCCGGCGACGCGCCCGTGGCCAACAGGATCTTCTCGTAGGCGATCTCGCTGCCATCGGCGAGTTCCGCGGCATTGCGCTCGACATGCAAGGCCTTCAGCGCGGCGCCGCGCTTCAACTGGACCCGCTGCTTGGCAAAAAACTTCTCGTCACGCAAGAAGATGGCGTCGGGCGCCGAGCGACCCGAAACGACGTAGGGCAACACGGTCGGCGAGTAAGGCAGGTGTGGATCACGGGTCAGCAGCGTCAGGCTGCCTTCCGTATCATGCATGCGGATCGCCGTGACCGCTTCGAGCGCGGCGTGGCTGCTGCCGACCACAAGGTATTTGGTGTGCTCCATCGCTCGGGCCCTCAATCTTTCTCGTTGAGCCAGACAGGCTCGATCGGCGCCGGATTGCTGAGCAGCCGCTCCGTCGCTTCGATGACGCGATGGAAATGTCCGACCGTAATGTCGGCGCCAGCCAGCCCGCCGATGAAGCTCATCGACGGCACGTGGCGGCCGAGCTTGTACAGGACGCCCATGGTTTCCTGATACATGGGCCCGCAGTTCCAGCGGAAGCCGACCGAACGATCGACCACGCCCAGCGCCTGGACCTTCTGCAGGGACTTGAGCAGCGCGTCCACCGGGAAGGGGCTGAAGGTCTTGATCTTGATGAGGCCGACCTTCTTGCCGGCGTCGCGCGCTTCATCGACCGCGTCCTTGGCCGCGCCGGTCATGCTGCCCAGCGTCATGATCGCGTAATCGGCGCCGTCGAGCCGGTAGTCCTCGACCAGCGGTGCGAAATGCCGCCCGAACCGCTGCGCCCATTCCTCATGCACTTCCTCGATCACGCGCAGCGAGTTCTGCATGCCGCGACACTGCCCCTTGCGGTAGCGGACGAAGGTCGACGGCCCCTTGCCGCCCGAACCGCCGGTCAGCGGATCGACCGCCATCGGCCGCAGCGGATCGAGCGCGACATGCCAATTGACATCCTTGACGCCCATGAAGGCATCGACTTCCGCCTGATCGGGCAGCTCGACGCGGGAGGTGCCGTAGGAAAGGTAGTTGCCGTCGAGGCAGACATTCACCGGCAGCATGACGTCGTGGTGTTCGGCGATCTTGAAGGCCATGATCGTGGTGTCGAGCACTTCCTGCACTGTCTCGCAATAGACCTGCACCCAGCCCACCTCGCGCACCGTCATCGCATCCTGGTGCCCGCCCCAGACCGATTGCGGCGTGATGCCGTCGCGCGTGACGATCGACATGACAATCGGCAGGCGCATGCCGGAAGTGCGGAAATAGGGTTCGAACATGAACGCGAGGCCCGGCCCGCAGGTCGCGGTATAGGTCCGCGCCCCCGCCAATGCGCCGCCCTGCAGCACAGAGAGCACCGAATGCTCCCCTTCGGCATCGACGATGTCGGCGTCCATGCGGCCGTCGGCGATCAACTTGGCGACGTGCTCGACCAGGGAGGACTGCGGTGTGATCGGATACACCGCGACCATGTCGGGTCGCGCCAGCGCGACGCCCAGTGCGGCGGCTTCGTTGCCTTCGCAGAGGATGACCTTCTGCTTCGCCGGCTTGGCCTGACTCGGTGTTTCAAGAATGGCGGTAGTCATGCGGCCTCCGGGTCATAGGAGTCGGCGCTGGTGACACGGTGATTTGTCCTCACGTCGCCTCCGGAATCATGGTGATTGCGCGTTGCGGGCACTCATTGGCGCAGATGCCGCAACCCTTGCAGGTCTTCAGGTTGAAATCGAACCAGGCCACGTGTTCCTCGACGCACTGCACCGGGCAATACAGCCAGCACACGGCGCACTTGACGCACTTGTCGCGGTTGACCACGGGTCGCATGCTGCGCCAGTCGCCGGGGAGCATCGGGCTGACCACGGTCGCGACGGGACAAAGATCGTCCGGCACATTCGCCTTGGTCATGTCGAACAGGGGATAGCTGTCGTGCCGACTCATGCCGCGACCCTCCGCTCAATGGTGTGCACGGTCGTCTCGTTGTAACCACGCTCCAGCGCGATGAGGTTCTGCGCCAGACCGGCGTCGCGAAAATCCGAGTCCTCCAGCGAACGCTTGAGCGCCCCCAGGGATACGACTCCGGTCGTCTTCGCGAACGCGCCGAGCATCAAGGTATTGGTGATCGGGCGCTTGAACACTTCGAGCGCAATGCCGATCGCATCGCACAGTCCGACCACCCCGACGGTATCGGCGATCACCACCTCGGCCAGCGGCTTGTGCGTGGCCTGCACCAGCGTGCCGCCCGGTTTGAGGCCGCTGAAGATATCGACCGATTTCGCCAGCGTCGGATCGACGCAGATCAGGCAGTCGGGCGTGTAGATGTTGGTCAGCTGGCGGATCTCGCGATCGCTGCAGCGCAGGAAGGAAACCACGGGCGCACCGCGCCGCTCGAAACCGAAGGACGGAATCGACACCGCATACTTGCCTTCCTCCAGCAGCGCCGACGCGAGCATTGATGCCGCCGTAACGGCGCCTTGGCCGCCGCGGCCATGAAAGCGTACTTCGTACATTCCGTCTCCTCCGATTCGACGGGGCTCTCTGGCCCCACACCCTGCCTTCTTTCGCGCGTCCAGCTATCCTGCCTTGCCCCCCGGCATGGCTTTCCATCCCGGCTTTGTGGCCGGTCCCGCCGTTCCCCGCCCGCGCACCGGCAGGTGCGGCAGGGCCAGCCCCTGGGTGAACGCCGCGCGCCTGACCAGGGTGAATTTGAGGAACCAGCCGCCGGCCACTACGAGTATTCCGGCGGCAAAGCTCACGCCTGCCCGTCCCGGCATCCCAGCCATGGCGCCGGCGACAGCGAATGCCGGCAGAATATGGCCGACGACCAGCAATCTCGGAGCAATTCCCGTCAGCACCTTCAGCGTCGCGTCGGGCGCGCCGTCGGCAACCAGCGCGCCGAGATAGGTGTTCCAGGCGAATGCGCGGACGACGATCAGCGCGATCAGGCCGGCAAGAACCGGAAAACCGACGGTAGCGGATGACAGCGACAGCACACAGACGAGAAAGCCCGCACCTTCGGCGAGACCTGTGGCGATCATCAGCGAAATGCTGCGCGGATGCCGCCATGCCGGAATCCCCTTGTTGGCCGCCAGGATT
>DAIOGL010000199.1:4000-5357 GCA_036745235.1 Sulfuritalea sp. | reverse complement strand
CATTGACTGGAGTGCGGCGGTCATGGATAGTCTGATTCATGCAGGTGAATTTCCCATCCTCGTGACGGCCTTCTGGACATGGGCCTCCATCGTCGGGCTGTCGATGACCCCCAATCTGGTGCTGGGGCCATCGGCGGCGGTCGGCGTCGGCATCGCGGCACACTTTAGCCCGTGGGTCCTTCTGCCGGTGGTCGCGGCGGCAGGCTATTTCGAGGGGCTCGTGCTCGCCTGGCTCGCCGGCGAGAGCATGCGGATCGGGTTCATCGGCCGGTGGGTCGCGCGGATGCGCACGCCGAGGAGCGTGGCGCTCGCCAACAGATGGGGAGTCTGGGGCGGTCTCACCCTCGGCTGCGCCGTGGTCGGCCAGGAGCCGATCCTGGTCGCGCTCCGCTGGCTGGGCGTCGAGATGCGCCGGATCTGGTTGCCGCTGGCGATCAGCAACGCGGTCTTCGCGATCCTCTATTACGCGATCGTGTGGATCGGTCTCGACCAGATCGCCAATCGTTGAGCCCGCCCTGATCGCCGTATCACCAGCGCCGACTGCCGGCCGGGGTGCTATTCTTCCCCGTGCAATTTCCGCCGCGCGGAAACGATGCACGAACCGCGCAATGACCATGGACACGCCGGGACGCGACTATGCAGCTCGATCCGAACACCATCGCCCTGCTCAAACAACTGGGCTACGACAACGCGACCATCGAGACTCTGGCATCGAGCCTGTTCATTCTGGCCGTTCCGGCAGTTGTGGTCCTGATAGCGACTGCAGTAATCGCCAGGCGCAAGGGGCGGTCGTGGGGACTTTGGCTGTTGTTCGGCCTGTCGATTCCCGTGTTGCCGCTGATTCTGGTGTGCTTGCTGCCCAGGGTGCCGAAGGTGAACGAGGAGCCCGAAGCGCTCGAAGCGTCCGCTCCCGGGCGGCCGCCGGATCAATGATGCCGGTATCGTCCATGCGCGACGTGCAAAGGAACAGCCCATGAGCCACGTGAAGTCCCGCGAAGTCGTCCTCGCCATCAAGGTCACCGAAGAACTATTGAAGGCGCTCGATGCCTTGCGCGAGGCGTGGAAGCGCGATCCCGCTTCGGTGCCTAAGGGCCTGTCGTGCTCGCAGTCGAAGGAGGGTCAGTTCGTCCTGGTGGCGGCCGAATCGGCCTTCGTCACGCTGCCGGGGGCCTGCGTCGTCAAGGGGCTCGGCGCCATCGAAATGGTCGGCACGGAACCCGTCTTCGAAGAGGCGGCGAGTTCGAAGACCCTGGTGCTGAAGGACACGCCGGAAGGCTGGAAATTCTCCGTCAAGTTCGTGCCGCCCATCGTGCGCGAACGAAACACCCGGCACTGAACCGCCTGCGCTGATTCCTTG
>DAIOGL010000199.1:1722-3900 GCA_036745235.1 Sulfuritalea sp. | reverse complement strand
GCCAGTTGCTTGAGTTCGTCGACCGATTTCTTGCGCAGGTTGCGCGGCAGGCAATAGCTGGAAACGCGGCGCACCGCCGGCAGGTGTCCGCGGATCGCGCCGAGGATCTCGAGCAGGCGCCGCGTCGGAAGCACCAGCGCATCGCCGTCGGCGAGGAACACGCGGCGGATGTCGCTGCCGAAGCGCTCGCCGCAGCGGCGCAGGGTCTCCAGGGTTTCCGCGGCATCGCGTGCGCGGAATTTCTTCTGCGGCGCCGTGTACATCTCGCAGAAGGTGCATTGGTTCCACGAGCAGCCGTCGGTCACGGGCAGGATCAGCGATTCCGCCTCGCTCGGCGGGCGGAATACGGGATCGACATAGCGGACGGGGAAGCCGGCGTTCATGTTGCTAATTATGTTACGGGCGTTTGGCCCGTGACGGTATCCCCTTGTGGGGTATGGCAGGGCGGCGCGGAGTATGATGCGTCGCCTCCCGCATCCTCTGCCCCTATCCCATGTCCTTTCCCGCCATGGTCTTCGTCGACCTGGAAACCACCGGCGCCACGGCGACGGCCGACCGCATCACCGAAATCGGCATTGTCGAGGTCGATGAGCAAGGCGTGCGCGAGTGGTCCTGCCTCGTGAATCCGGGCACGCCGATTTCCGGCTTCATCGAGCGCCTGACCGGGATTTCGAATGCGATGGTGGCGGAGGCGCCGCCATTCGAGGACGTCGCCGCGGAGGTCAAGGAGCGTCTCGAAGGGCGGCTGTTCATCGCCCACAATGCGCGCTTCGACTACGGCTTTCTGAAGAACGAATTCAAGCGTGCCGGCCATGAGTTTCGCGCCACGGTCCTGTGCACGGTGAAGCTCTCGCGCAAGCTGTTTCCGCAGCACGCGAAGCATAACCTGGACAGCCTGATCGAGCGCCACGACCTCACCGTCAGCAGCCGGCACCGCGCCCTCGGCGACGCGCGGCTGATCCACCAGTTCTGGGGCCGGGTGCAGGCCGAGGTGGAGCCCGAACTGCTGGCGCAAACCGTCAAGGCGCTGACCGCGCGCCCGAGCCTGCCGGCCAACCTCGATGCGGGGGTGATCGACGACCTGCCCGACGGCACGGGCGTGTATCTATTCTATGGCGAGAACGACCTGCCGCTGTATGTCGGCAAGAGCAAGGAGCTGAAGAAGCGCGTCCTGTCCCACTTCGCCGCCGATCACGCGGCGGCCAAAGGGAAGGGCCTGGCGCAGCAGGTGCGGCGCATCGAGTGCATCGAGACCGGCGGCGAGATCGGGGCGCTGCTGAAGGAGGCGGCGCTGATCAAGCAATTGCAGCCGATTCACAATCGCCACCTGCGGCGCAACGAGGAAGTCTGTTTCTGGCAACTCGTCGAAGCGCGTCCAGGCGAGTGGCGGCCGCAGCTGAAGCTGGCGGACGATCTCGATTTCCGGCAGCAGGAGCACTTGTACGGGCCGTTCAAGAGCGCCCGGGACGCGAAGAAAAGCCTGACCGAGCTGGCGAAGGAGCACGGTCTCTGCCACGCGCTGCTCGGTCTGGAAAAGCTCAAGCCGGGCAAGCCCTGCTTTGCGTACCAGTTGCAGCAATGCAAGGGTGCCTGCGTCGGCAAGGAGCCGGTGTCCTTCCACAGCGCGCGCCTGATGGCGGCGCTGGGCCGGCAGAAGCTGGTGCCCTGGCCCTTCGCGGGGCCGGCATGGATCAGGGAGGGCGACGAGGCGCACCTGATCGATCACTGGCGCCATCTCGGTACGGCGCGCAGCGAAGCGGATCTCTATGATCTGCTGGAAACCCCGCCGCCCTCCTTCGATCGCGACACGTACCGGATCCTGGTCAAGGCGGTCGATCGCATGACGCCGCTGGCGGCGAAGCCGGCGCGCTGAACCGGGACGCGGGCGTCAGCGCGCGTCCGCGACGGACTTGCTGCGCAGTCGCGCGAGGCGGTCCTTGATGTCCGCCATGGCCACGGCGGCGGCCTTTTCGCCTTCGAGCACGGCGCGATGGCGCCCGGCGAAATCGGTGGCGGGCAATTCGGTCGTTACCGGCCGGATCACGATATCGGCCTCGGCCTTTTCATAGCGACCGATCGACTGCCCCATGATGGCGAAGGTTTGCAGCAGCACGTCGAGCGTGCTCGAGGTGCGTGCGTCGCGCGGATTGACGGAGATGTCCACCGCGATCACGAAGT
>DAIOGL010000199.1:0-1622 GCA_036745235.1 Sulfuritalea sp. | reverse complement strand
CGATTGACGAAGTTCTGCAGCGCTTCGCCCTTGAATACGCCGCGATCGGGCAGGGACCAGTCGCCGATCTGGCTCGCGTCCATGTCCAGCGCGATCTTCTGCAATTCGAAGCCGGAAAGCCCGGAAGCATAGAGTGCGCCGACCACGGCGCCGGCGCTGGTGCCGACCACGATATCGGGGACGATGCCTTGCGCTTCGAGCGCCTTGATCACGCCGATGTGGGCGAAGCCGCGCGCTGCGCCGCCGCCGAGGGCGAGGCCGATCTTTACCGGTATCCGCTGTGGCGCCGGCGGTGGCACCGGCTTTTCGGGCAGCAGGCCGCAGCCGGGCAGCAAGGCGGCGGCAAGAATGACTGCCAGGAGACGAATGTCAGCGAGCATGAAGCCCAAAACGGCTTGCTGTCTCCGCTTCGGGGATGGTTTGGGGTCTAGCTCGACGCGCCGGGCTTCCGGCCGGGGCTCTTGGGCGGAATGTATCCCGCTACCCGGCAGAGGACGGCTTCGATTTTCTGGCCATCGGTGTTGAACCGGGTCACGCTGCATTTGGAAATCTCGCCGCGTGCCGACAGGTCGGAAATCGAACGGCGCACTTTTGCCAGCGAGATCCCAGTTGCGGCAGCAATCTCCGAATCGAAGCGCTGACCGTTGTCCTTCAAATATTGCATGATCTCTTGCATTTCAAGTGCTCCGCGTGAAGGTGAAATCATGGAATCCACCGCCTGCATTTAACAAAACCGCCTGCGAGGGGCCTACATTCGAGAACGAAGGAGAAGTGATCATTCGCCACCTTGTGCCATCCCTTCTCTCAAATTGCTGGTGGGCCCAGCGAGACTCGAACTCGCAACCAAAGGATTATGAGTCCTCTGCTCTAACCATTGAGCTACAGGCCCTTTTTCAATCTGCAACGGCTCCCGTTGCATGAGCCGTTGGTACTGCGTGATCAGGTTTCGGAATCGAGGAAGCTGCGAAGCTTTTCCGAGCGGGTCGGGTGACGCAGCTTGCGCAATGCCTTGGCTTCTATCTGGCGGATGCGCTCGCGGGTCACGTCGAACTGCTTGCCGACTTCTTCCAGCGTGTGATCGGTGTTCATTTCGATGCCGAAACGCATGCGCAGTACCTTGGCTTCGCGCGGCGTGAGGCTGTCGAGCACCTCCTTGGTCACCTCGCGCAAGCTGGCGAACAGGGCCGCGTCGCCCGGCGACAGCGTCGCCATGTCTTCGATGAAATCGCCCAGGTGGGAATCGTCGTCGTCGCCGATCGGCGTTTCCATGGAGATCGGTTCCTTGGAGATCTTGAGGATCTTGCGGATCTTCTCCTCGGGCATTTCCATTTTTACCGCCAGCGTCGCCGGGTCCGGTTCGAGCCCGGTTTCCTGCAGGATCTGGCGGCTGATGCGGTTCATCTTGTTGATGGTCTCGATCATGTGCACCGGGATGCGGATGGTGCGCGCCTGGTCGGCGATCGAGCGCGTGATGGCCTGACGGATCCACCACGTGGCATAGGTCGAGAACTTGTAGCCGCGGCGGTATTCGAACTTGTCCACCGCCTTCATCAGGCCGATGTTGCCTTCCTGGATCAGGTCGAGGAACTGCAGGCCGCGGTTGGTGTACTTCTTGGCGATCG
>DAIOGL010000198.1:0-5420 GCA_036745235.1 Sulfuritalea sp. | reverse complement strand
GCGGCGATCTTGTTCGAGGCGTTGGCCGCGACCAGGAAGTAGCGCTTGGAGGCATCCCAGCCGCCGTCATGCAGGAACTTGGCGGAAGCGATGGTCGTCGTCTTCAGGTTCTTGATGTCGGAGTAATCAACCAGCAGGATCTGCCCGGTTTCCTTGATGTTCACCACCCACTCGGGCTTGATCTCCGAGGAAACGATCGAGGCCACGCGCGGTTCGGGGTGATACTCGCCATCGACGGTCATGCCGCGGGTCGAGACTACCTTGAGCGGCTTCAGCGTGTCGCCGTCCATGATCACGTACTGGGGCGGCCAGTAGGAACCGGCAATCGCGTACTTGTCGTCGTAGCCCTTGAACTTGGAGGTATCCACCGAGCGGGCATCGAAACCGATCTTCAGTTCCGCGACCACCGCAGGTTTCTCCATCCACAGGTCGATCAGCGACAGACGGCCGTCCCGACCGATCACGTACACATAGCGGCCGGACTTCGACAGGCGCGAGATGTGCACCGCGTAGCCGGTTTTGACGATGCTGCGAATTTCCTTGGTGTCGCCGTCGATCAGGGCCACTTCGCCGGTATCGCGCAAGGTGACGGAGAACATGTTCTTGAGGTTGTACTTGTTCATCTGCTTGGTCGGGCGATCCTTGACCGGCACGATGACCTTCCAGGAATCCATGGTGTCCTTGAAACTGTACTCGGGCGGCACATCCGGGGTGTTCTGGATGTACTTGGCCATCAGGGCGATCTCTTCCTTGGTCAGGATGTCGTCGAAGTTGACCATGCCGCCGTCGGTGCCGTAGCCGATGATCTTTTCCAGACGCGACTGACCCAGTTTGAGCGTGCCGCCTTCGGTCTTCACGCCATCCTTCGCCGTCCTCGTCCAGTGGGGCTCGAGGTTCTTGCCGGTGGCGCCCTTGCGCAGAACGCCGTGGCAGCCCGCGCAGCGCTCGAAATAAATCTTCTTGGCCGTTTCCTTTTCGGCAGCGGTCAAGGTCGGTGCAGCTTCTTGCGCAAAGGCGCTGCCCATGGCGCCGGCCATGGCGGATACAGCAAAAAATCCGAGTAACGTCCGTTTCATGCTTCTCTCCTTTTGAGTAATCCCACACAAGCCCGGCGATCAAGACCCTACCGGCGCGATGGTTGAAAGAGTGCGCCCGCTAATTATCGTTCTCCTTGACACGCGTCAAGTCAACTACCAAAAGGAATATTTTCTGCCGCAACTCCTTGCTCCGAAAGGAAGAACTCGCTGCGGCGACGGCGCGCGAGACAAACCCCGCCCAAAACAGGTGTATTGCCTTGCTATACTCCATCCCCTGTTCGTGGTGCCCGCGCATGGTTTTCCGTGCCGGGTGAAACGGGAAGCCGGTGAGAGCCAAACCTCAATTCCGGCGCTGCCCCCGCAACGGTAAGGAAGTGCGAGTTCATCAACACGCCACTGGGTCCAACCCGGGAAGGCGATGAACTAAGACTTCCAAGCCCGGAGACCGGCCAAGGACAAACCAGCGAATGCGTTGCGGGGTTGCGGCGTGCCGGGGGTTTGTGTCCACCCCGTCCATTCTCCTCACCTCCCAAGCATTCTTTCGCCACGTACCGGCTGCGGGGACGCTCGCCGGACTTCGGGAGTTCATATGTACAAGCGTTTTGCCATCGCCGCCTGCGCGGCTGCCGTCGTTTCAAGCCTTTCCGCCCACGCACAGCAGGAAAATCCAAGGCTTGACGGCGGCGCCATCATCGTCACCGCCAGTCGTTTCCAGTCCTCCGCCATCGACCAGCCGATCGCGGTCCAGGTCATCACCGCCGATGAAATCCGCGACAGCTCGGCAACTACCGTAGCCGAAGTGCTGAACAAGCTCGGGGGCGTCCACACCCGCATCAGCTTCGTCGGCGTGCCCGACTCGCCGCTCGACCTGCGCGGCTTCGGCATGACCGGCAACGAAAACACCCTGGTCCTGGTCAACGGCCAGCGCATTTCGGAAAACGAACAGGCGCCGGCGCGCCTCTCCGCCATTCCGATCAACGCCATCGAGCGCATCGAGATCCTGCGCGGTGCCGGCGCCGTCCTTTACGGCGGCGGTGCCACCGGCGGCACGATCAACATCATTACCCGATCGCCGATCGGTGCCCAGCCGTCGGGCAGCGTATCCGCGACGGCCGGCAGCCACCGCCTGCGCGACCTTCGCGCCAGCGCCGAGGCGGGCAGCGGAGGATGGGGCATCAGCGCCAGCGCCCAGCACTCCGAGACCGACAACTACCGCATGAACAACCGCGCCGAGCAGGATGCCGCAAGCGGGGAGCTGCGTTTTGGCGGCCGCGACGAATTCATCGCACTGACCCTCGGCGGCGACAGCCAGAAGGCGCGCCTGCCGGGCGCCCGCACCGAAGCCCAGATCGCCGGCGCGCCGCGCGACGCCACCACGCCCAACGACTACATGAACACCCGCAGCCGGATCTACGCGGTGCGCGGCGAGAAGCGCCTCGGCGAGCTGACCCTGGCCCTCGACGTCGGCCATCGCGAGAAGGCCGTGCGCTTCTTCAACGACTTCGGCGGCGGCGCGACCAGCCTGCAGGACACCGATGTCGACGTCACCAGCGTCTCGCCGCGCCTGCTGTGGGCGACCCGCATCGCCGGCATGGAGAACCGCCTCACGGCCGGCTTCGACTGGAGCGACTGGTCCTACGCCAACCGTACCCTGAGCGCCTTCGGCAACCGCGACGAAGCCGGCAACCAGCACAACCGCGCCGTGTATTTCCGCAATGAACTGGCCCTTACGCCGGGCACGCGGATCACCATCGGCGCCCGCCGCGAAGATGTGGACCAGGATCTGCTGGAACGTCTGACGCCGCTCCCCATGGCATCCGTCCGCCACGAATTGTCGGCCCACGAAATCGCCCTGCAGCAGGACCTGGGCCGCGGCTTCTCGGCCTACGGGCGGGTCGGCAAGAGCTTCCGGGTGGGCAACGTCGACGACAACCGCTGTTTCTTCGCACCCTGCAGCCCGCTGCTCAAGCCGCAGCGTTCGAATGACAGCGAACTCGGACTGCAATGGCGCCGCAAGGGAGCAAGCTTCCGCGCCAGCCTGTTCGAGATCGAGCTCGACGACGAAATCCATTACAACGCCATTACCTTCACCAACATGAACCTCTCCCCGACGCGACGCCGCGGCCTGGAACTGGAGGGCAAGCTGACGCTCGGCGCGACGACGGATATTTCCGGGCGCTATGCCCGGACCACCGCCCGCTTCCGTTCCGGCCTCTATGGCGGCGTCGATGTGACGGGCCACGAAGTGCCGCTGGTGCCCAAGGAAAGGGCCGGCCTCATTCTCGGCTGGCAGGCGACCGCGGCCACGCGCCTCACCGCCAACCTCAGTCACGTCGGCCGGCAGCGCTACGACAACGATCAGGAGAACCGCTTCCGCTCCATGCCGGCCTTCACCGTCGCCGATCTCAAGCTGAGCCACGAGATCGGCCCGCTGCGGCTGGCAGTGGGCGTCAACAACCTGTTCGACAAGGCCTACTATTCCTATGGCATCGTGAACGGCACCTTCACGTCGTTCAACGCCTATCCGGAAGACCGGCGCAACGGCTACGTCAGCGCCGAGTATCGCTGGTAATGTAGGAGTCCCATGCCCAGCCGCCGCCGCGCCCTGCTCAGCCTCGCCATCCTGATCGGACTGGCGTTGCTGAGCCTGCTCGTCGCCCTGGCGGCGGGCAGCCTGCCGGTGTCGGCGGCCGACATCCTCGGCGCCCTGAGCGGGAGCAAGGGCGGGCTGGCGGTCGAGGTAATCGACGGCCTGCGCCTGCCCCGCGCGCTGGCGGCATTTGCCTGCGGCGGACTGCTGGCGCTGGCCGGCGTGCTGATGCAGGTACTGTTGCGCAATCCCCTGGCCGACCCCTACGTGCTGGGCATTTCGGGCGGCGCTGCGGTGGGCGCGCTGGCGGCCATGCTGGCGGGAGTCACGCTGGCCCTGATGAACCTCGCCGCCTTCGCCGGCGCCCTTGCGGCCATGCTGATGGTATTCGGCCTGGCCCACGGCGACGCCAGCTGGACCCGTTCGCGCCTCCTGCTCACCGGCGTCATCGTCGCCGCCGGCTGTGGCGCGATCGTGGCGCTGATCCTCTCCATTGCGCCGGAGGAAGATCTGCACGGCATGCTGTTCTGGCTCATGGGCGACCTGGGATATGCGATCAGTCCCTGGCCGGCCCTGGTGGTGCTCGCGCTGGGGCTGCTGGTCACACTGCCTTTCGCCCGCGAGCTGAATTTGCTGTCTCGCGGCGATACGCTCGCCCAGGCGCTCGGCGTGTCGGTGAAGCACGTCAAGCGCGGGATTTACATACTCGCCTCGCTGCTCACCGCGGTGGCGGTGACGACCGCCGGCAGCATCGGCTTCATCGGCCTCGTAGTGCCGCATCTGGTGCGGCTGGCGATGATCCGGCTGGGCTGGGGCAACGATCAGCGTCTGCTGCTGCCGGCGTCGGCACTCTTCGGCGGCAGCCTGCTGGTGCTGGCCGACACGCTGGCACGCACGGTCATCGCTCCGCAGCAGCTGCCCGTCGGCGTCCTTACCGCGCTGCTCGGCGTGCCGGTGTTTCTCTTTCTGCTCGGACGCCAGCCGGGCGAGCACCAGTGATGCGGCGATGAACGCGTCCCTGCTCGAAACCGCAAAGCTGGAGGTCCACATCGGCGGCCACCGGATCTGCCGCGATCTGGATTGGCGCGTCGGCGCCGGCGAATCGTGGGCCATCCTCGGACGCAACGGCGCCGGCAAATCGACCCTGCTCGCCACCCTGGCCGGATTGCGGCCGCAGCAAGGGGGTCGCCTCAGCGTCGCCGGCCTGGCGCTGCCTCACGCCGGCATGGGTGCCGGCGCGCGGGCGATGGCCCGTGTTCGCGGCTATTTGTCGCAGCACCAGTTCGACCCCTTTGCCTCCACGGTCATGGAAACCGTGCTGGTCGGACGCCACCCCCACCTCGGCCGCTGGGACTGGGAGTCGGCCGAAGACCGGCGCATCGCCGAAGCGGCTCTGAGCGAGCTTGGCCTCGACGGCTTCGCCGAGCGCGAAGTGCAGACGCTGTCGGGCGGGGAACGCCAGCGCCTGGCCGTGGCCCAGCTGCTGGCCCAGCAGCCCCAACTGTTTCTGCTCGACGAGCCGCTGACCCATCTCGATCTTTCGCATCAGGTCGCCGTGATGGAACTGTTCGGCCGTCGCGCCGCCGCCGGCGCCGCCATCGTCGCGGTCCTGCATGACCCCGGCTTCGCCGCCCGATACTGCCGCCAGGCCCTGCTCCTGTTCGGCAACGACGAATGGCTGGCGGGCCCGGCTGCCGACATCATCACGGCGGAGAACCTGACGCGACTCTACGGCCATCCGCTGCGCGAACTCCGTGCGGACGGCCGGCGCTGGTTCGTTCCCTGCTGAGTGA
>DAIOGL010000197.1:0-5422 GCA_036745235.1 Sulfuritalea sp. | reverse complement strand
TCGAGCAGCATGCGGCCGGCCCAGCGATATACGTTGAATTCGGCCACCAGGCCGCGCATCAGCCGCATGCGATCGCGCTGCTCGGCGAGCGGCATGGTCAGCGCAAGGTGCAGGGCCGCCGCGCACTGGTCGGTGTCGTAGGGATTGACGATCAGCGCCTCCGGCAATTCGCGCGCGGCGCCGGTGAATTGCGACAGGATCAGTACGCCGCGCTCGTCGTCGCGCGCCGCGACGAATTCCTTGGCGACCAGGTTCATGCCGTCATGCAGGCTGCTGACGAAGCAGCAATCCGCCGCGCGATAGTATTCGTAGACCTGGCCGGCGTCGTGATGCTCGACCTTGAGCACGATGGGCAGCGGCAAGTCGCGGCCGCCGCGGCCGAAGCGCTCGTTGATGCGTATCGCCAGCGCCCGCACCTGGGCCTCGTGGCTTTGATATTCGTCGATGCTCGACCTTGTGGGCGCGGCGATCTGGATCAGGCTGAACCTGCCTATCCATTCCGGGTTCATCTCCAGCAGACGCTCGACGGCGCGGAAGCGCTCGAGAATTCCCTTGGTATAGTCGAGCCGGTCGACGCCGATGCAGAATCGGTGGCCCGCCGGGAAATTGTTCAATGCGCGCACGTCGGCCGCGCACTGTTCGACCGGTTTCGCCAGCAAGGCCGGATCGGGCGGCCAGTCGACGGAAATCGGATAGCGCCGCACCGCCGTGGATTCTCCGCCGAACGATACGGTGAAGTTTTCCCGATCCACCCGCGCCTCCATGAAACGATCCACGGTATCGACAAAATTGTTGCAATGAAACTGGGTGTGAAAACCCAGGATGCTGCTCCCCAGCATACCGGCGAGTATCTCCTGGCGCCAGGGACAGATGGCGAAGGACTCCGGATTCGGCCAGGGAATATGCCAGAACGTGATCACCGTGGCATTCGGCATTTCCTCCCGGATCATGCGCGGCAACAGGGCCAGATGGTAATCCTGCACCAGCACGATCGGATTCCCGGTACGCGCCTCGGCGACCACCGACTTGGCGAACTTGCGGTTGACCGCGACGTAATGCGCCCAGTCCGACGAACGAAAGATCGGGCGCACATGGGCGATGTGGCACAACGGCCACAGCCCTTCGTTGGCAAACCCATAGTAGTAGCCGGCCTCCTCCTCCGCGCTGAGCCACACCCGGCGGATCTTGTATGCGGGCTTTTCCGGAGGGACGCCGACGCGATCGTGGCGGTCCACCACATCACGATCGGCCGAGCCGCTGCCATGTGCGATCCATGTGCCGGAGCAGGCCCGCATGATCGGTTCCAGCGCCGTCACCAGGCCGCTGGCCGGTCGCTGCACCTCGATGCGCTCGCCGCGTCGCTGGTGAATGTAGGGCTCGCGGTTGGAGACCACGATGACATCATCGCCGCGCAATTCACCATGCAGGATCGCCCGCAACGTCTCGGGCGTCCAGGCCATTTGCGACTCGTCGCGCGCACGGTGCTCGGCTTCGAGGTCGCGCACCAGGCGCTGCAGATCGCGGGCGATCGGCCGGAATTCGGGCAGGCCCATTTTTGCCGCTGTGGCCGCAGGATCGCGCAGCAGGCCTTCGCCGCGCAGCAGCGAGCGCATGCCGGCCAGCCAACCGCGCCACGACAACTGGGCGATCACCACCGTCAGCAGCGAGACGACGAAGGCGAGGCCCACAAAGGCGTAGAAAATGTACTTCGCGGTCTCCTCGCTGCGCCGAGTGGCGAAGCTGAGGTCGTGCACCAGGACCAGTTTGCCCTCGGGATAGGTCTCGCTCGTCATCGGCTGGATCGAAACGTGCAGTGGCCCGCGCTTGCTCTGGAGCGTGCTTTCGCCGCTCCGCTGCCAGCGATCGAGGTCCTTGCAGCGCAGCTCGGCGGGCAGGGACTTCGAAGCCACGGCCGCGCCGTCGCCGCCGGGGCAGAAACCCACGGCATAGAGACGTTCGTCCTGCGTGATGCGGGCGAAGAATTCGCCGATCTTCACCTTGCGCCCGGCCGCAAGCTGATCGAACAGGGGCTCGCTGATGGTGTTTGCGATCAGGGCCGCGCGCAGATCCAGGTCGCGTATGAACCAGCGCAGGATCATCTGATCGACCAGCGGCGCCACCGCATAGGCGAAGGCGGTAAGTACCAGGATCAAGGGCAGGACAAAACGCAGGGAAAGTCGCATCGGGCTCTGCTTCCGCACAAATGGCTGCACCGGCGCCGTCCCGCCGGCGCCGACTGTTCAGTCGTCAGCCGTGCCGGGGGCCGGAAAAAAACGGGCGGAAACAGCCTTCACCGGATCCGCCCGAACCTCTCCTCACGAGCAACTGTCAATAGCGCGTCATGTCCTCACGACACGGCGACGCCGGAATTCGTAACCGCCACCAGTCGCGCAGACCGCTGCCGGGCCATCAGCACCGGCACGACCCTGCGCGACAGCAAACTGAAAAGCCCTCTCCCGGGCGCCGGCACAACGATTTCGTCGCAGGCCAGTTCCTCCGCCGCATCGAGGATCGTGAACACGACCGGCCCCGACCTGACATAGGCCGCAAACTCGATATCGAGTCCTTCCAGCATGCGCATCGCCGGCGCAAATACACGATCGGCCTGCCGCCGCTTCGCCGCCTGCGCATTCACGTCGCCCAGCAGGGCCTGCCACTGCGTCGGCGATTCTTCGACGTGCAGCAGGCACACCGCCACGTCCAAGCCCTCCGCCCGACGGCGGATCGCATAGGTGACAGCGCGATTCGACGCTTTCGCGTCTTTCACGGGAATCAACAGCCGTCGCGCCTTCGCACGATGGGCGGCAGGGGGCGCCGGCATGGCTTCCAATGGCATGGCGACGGCAGTGCTCATCGCGAGGCATGGTATGCACGAATCGGCCTGCTGAAAATTCGGGACTCCCCGTACGGGAAGCTGATGGCGCCTGCAGCCCCGCAAGCCATGCAGCACAGCCATCTGCAGCCGACATAAGGGAAACCCGTAGGGTGTCACGCGATGCCTTTGCTCCGCGAATCGGCGACAATGCCGGCGAAACCCGAAAGGAATCACGCTTGGCATTCCGCCTGCCCGACAACCTGAGCACTGCCGCACGATTTGCGATCTTCGTCGCGTTGTACGTATTGCTCGACTGGGCCAGCTTCATCCTGCCCCTCAAGCATCTCAATGTCACACCGTGGAATCCCGCGCCGGCGCTCGGCCTGCTGTTCGTCGTCCGTCACGGCCGCAGCGGCGTGCTTGCCCTGTTCATCGCCATCGTTGCCAGCGACATTTTCGTGCGCGATGTCCCCGGCAACCTCACGATCACCCTGTGGCTGGGTGCCACCCTCACGGCCGGGTACGCCGCGATGGCCTGGGCCCTGAAGAGATACTTTCCCGATGGCGGCGTATTCGGCGACCGTGCCGGCCTGCTCCCTTGGTCGGCCATCGTCATCTTCGGTTCGCTGCTCAACAGCCTGTTGTTCATCACGGCGCTGCTGGTCACCGATTTGCTGCCCTTGAGCTACTGGGCTGACGCCGTCTTGCGCTTCTGGATCGGCGACGGTGTCGGCATCTTCGTCACCATGCCCCTGCTGTGGTGGCTGCAGGACGCGCCGCGCCGGGTGCTGTTTCGAACCATCCTGCTGCGCTGGGAGACGCTGGCCTACTCCGCGCTGACGCTATTGGCGTTATGGGTCGCATTCGTACCGGGCGCCGAGGCCAATTTCCGCTACTTTTATGTGCTTTTCCTGCCAGTGGTCTGGGCGGCGTCGCGCCAGGGCGTCGCCGGCGCGGTGTTCTGCGTATCGACACTGCAATTGGGATTGCTGGTCGCCGGCCTGCTGCAGCATTCCGAGGAGATTTCGCTTTTCGAACTGCAAATGCGCGCGTTCCTGCTGGCGCTCGTGGGCTTCCTGATCGGCATGGCGGTCGACGAGCAGCGCCGCGCTGCGGCCGAACTGCGCCTTTCACTGCGACTGGCCGCGGCCGGTGAAATGGCGGGCGCCCTGGCCCATGAACTGAATCAGCCGCTGGCCGCGCTGGCGGCTTACGGCTCGGCCAGCAAGCACCTGCTGGCACGCGGTGCCGACGCGGATCAACTGCGAGACGTCATTCAGCGCATGATCGACGAAGCCGGCCGGGCCGCCGAGGTCGTGCGGCGCCTGCGGGATTTCTTCCGCACCGGCGCAACGCGCCTCGAACGGATTTCCCTGCCCGAACTCGTCGAAGGCGCGGCGGCGCCGTTCCGCGCCAAGGCCATCGAGGCCGGGATCGACTTCACCGTGCGCGACGTGCCGGCGGTCGTCATCAACGCCGACCGCCTGCAGATCGAGGTGGTGTTGCGCAACCTGCTGGCGAATGCCTTCGAAGCCGTCGCGGAGGCGCCCAACACGCGGGCCAGCGTGATCCTCGGCGCGGATGTTGGCCGGGGTGGGGATCTCGCCATCGAAGTGGCCGACAACGGGCCCGGCATATCGACCGCGCTGGCCGAGCAGATCTTCGAGCCCTTCGCCTCGACCAAATCGAGCGGCCTCGGCCTCGGCCTCGCCATCAGCCGTGCCATCGCCGAAGCGCACGGCGGCAGCCTGACCGCCGACATCGGCGGGCGCGGCTGCTTCCGGCTGACCCTCCCACTGGACAAGCAGAGCATGCGAACTCATGGATAACACCGTATTCATCATCGACGACGACGCCTCGGTGCGCGACGCCCTCGGCCTGCTGCTCGGCTTGCGCGGCTACCGGACCTCGGTCTTCGCCGACGCGGCGAGCTTCCTCGGCGCACTGCGGCCCGACTGGCACGGCTGCCTGATCATCGACATCCGCATGGCCGGCATGGACGGCCTGACGCTGCAGCGCGAGTTGCAGGCACGAGGCTGCGCCATACCCGTGGTCATCATTACCGGCCACGGCGACGTCAGCTCCGCGCGGGAGGCCTTTCGCGCGGCCGCGGTCGACTTTCTCGAGAAGCCGCTCGACGAGGATCGCCTGGTCCAGGCCATCGATGAAGCCTATGCCCGGCAAACCGCCGACCTCACGAGCCAGCGCCGGCGGGAAGGATTCCTGCGCCGCATCGAGGAACTGACGCCGCGCGAACGGGAAGTCATGCACCTTGTCATCGCCGGCCACCACAACCGGGAGATCGCCGAGGAGCTCGGCATCAGCGTGCGTACGGTCGAAGTGCACAAGGCGCGCATGATGGCGAAGCTGGAGGCGGAAAGCATTCCGCAGCTGGTTCGGGTCAGCCTCGGAGTGGGTGGCGACAAGTGACGCGACCCGCAGGGGTTATCAGGGCTTGCGCGCCACCATGCCGATCAGCGCCGAGCGCCCCTTGTGTCCCATGCCCTCGGCAATCTCGTCCTCGTAGTCGACCAGTTCCTCGATCTCCCAGCCGGCAAACGCATCGAGCAGGATTTCGCGGGTATAGAGATTTTCGAGATCGCCCGG
>DAIOGL010000196.1:0-5442 GCA_036745235.1 Sulfuritalea sp. | reverse complement strand
CAGCGCAGGAACTACATCGAGATGGCCGCCTACTACATCGCCGAACGACGCGGCTTTGCTCCCGGCAATCCGCTGGAGGACTGGGTGCAGGCCGAGGCCGAGATTGACCGTCTGCTGGCGGAAGGGCGTGTCGGCCGCTAGACCATAAGGCCCCGGAGGTTCCGGGCCTGTCAGGCCGGCAGCAGCACCAGCGCCGCCAGGGGCGGCAGGGTCAAGGTGAGCGAGGCGGGAAAGCCCATCCAGGTTACCGGCTCGGCAGAGACGCGGCCGCTGTTGCCCATGTCGCTGCCGCCGTACTGCGCCGAGTCGGTGTTGATCCGCTCGAGGTAGTCCTGTGTCAGCGGCACGCCGAGACGATAGTTGTGGCGCGGGATGGGGGTGAAGTTCAGCACCACCACCGCAAGGCGGCCATCGCGTGAGCGGCGCAGCCAGCTCACCACGGATTGATCGGCATCGTGGCAGTCGATCCACTGAAAGCCTGCAGAGGAGAAGTCTTGGTCATGCAATGCAGGTTCGCCCACATAAAGCTGGTTGAGTTCGCGCGTCAGGGCCTGGATGCCGGCATGCAGGGGGTATTGCAGCAGATGCCAGGGCAGTTCTTCGCCGGCACGCCATTCCCACGACTGCCCGATCTCGGCACCCATGAACTGCAGCTTCTTGCCGGGTGCCGTCATCTGATAAGCCATCAGCAGGCGCAGGTTGGCGAAGCGCTGCCACTCGTCGCCCGGCATTTTCCCCAGCAGGGAGGATTTGCCGTGCACCACTTCGTCGTGCGACAGGGGCAGGACGAAGTTCTCGGTGTAGGCATAGAGCTGGCCGAAGGTCAGCCGCTCGTGGTGGTAGCGCCGATGCACCGGATCGTGCTGCATGTACTCCAGCGTGTCGTTCATCCAGCCCATGTTCCACTTCATCGAGAAGCCCAGGCCGCCGAGCCAGGTCGGGCGCGACACCATAGGCCAGGCGGTGGACTCTTCGGCAATGGTCAGCGCGCCGGGAAAATCGGCATGCACCATTTCGTTCATCTCGCGCAGGAAGGCAATCGCTTCGAGGTTCTCGCGCCCGCCATGGACGTTCGGCGTCCATTCGCCGGCCTTGCGCGAATAGTCGAGATAGATCATCGAGGCCACGGCATCGACGCGCAAGCCGTCGATGTGGAATTCGGACAGCCAGTAGCAGGCCGAGGACAGCAGGAAGCTCCTGACTTCGTTGCGCCCGTAATTGAAGACGTGCGTGCCCCAGTCGGGATGCATCTTCTGCTTCGGGTCCTGGTGTTCGTAGAGCGCGGTGCCGTCGAAATGGGCCAGCGCCCAGTCGTCGGCCGGAAAGTGGCCGGGGACCCAGTCGAGGAGCACCCCGATGCCCGCCTGGTGCAGGCTGTCGACCAGGAAGCGCAGGTCGTCGGCGCTGCCGAAGCGCGAACTCGGGGCGAAGAAACCGGTGCACTGATAGCCCCAGGACTCGTCGAGCGGATGCTCCATCAGCGGCATGAATTCGACGTGCGTATAGCCCAGGTCGGCGAGATAGGGCACCAGCCGCGCCGCCAGTTCCCGGTAGCTGTAAAAGCGGCCGTCGGGATGGCGCATCCAGCTGCCCAGATGCATCTCGTAGGTCGTCATCGGCGCCGACAGCCAGTCGCGCTTTGCCCGCGCCTCCATCCAGACGCCGTCGTTCCAGACATGCGCCGGCGCGGGGGTCACGCAGCAGGCCGTGGCCGGACGGCGCTCGAAGCCGTGCGCATAGGGATCGGTCTTGAGCCGCAGCGCGCCGCTGCCACGCACACGCAATTCGAAGCGATAGAGCGTTCCGGGGGCGAGTTCGGGAATGAACAGCTCCCAGACGCCGGAGGCGCCCAGAGTCGCCATCGGATGCACACGGCCATCCCAGCCGTTGAAGACGCCGACGACCGATACCCGCTCGGCATTCGGCGCCCAGACACGGAAACAGACGCCGGCCACGCCGGTGCGGATTTCCGGCACCGCGCCAAGGGTGCGCCACGCCTGGCGCAAGCGTCCGGCGTTGAACAGATAGAGGTCATCGGCCGGCGGCTGCGGCACAAAGGCATAGGGATCGTATTGCGTCACCCCATCGACATTCAGGCGCCACGGCCGTGGCGGCGGCGCGCTGCCCTGCCATTCGAAGATCGCCGAATTGCTGCGGCGCTTGAGCGGCGCCCATTCGCCATCGGCCAGCCCCAGCGCGACCGATTTCGCGTGCGGGCGGAACACCCGCAGACGCCAGCCCGCACCGGCGGCGTGGAGGCCCAGCACGGAAAACGGATCATGTTCTCGCGCCTCGAGCAGCGCGGTGCAGGCGGAATCGGGCATAGGTATATATTCGAAGAGTTTTTTTGCTATCGTGCGGATTGTAGCCGCAACGGGGAAATCACCATGCAATCGACCGGAAAACAGGGCGCCCGCCGCGCCCTTCGGCAAGCAATAGGGAAAAGAGGTCGTCCATGAATTCAGTCGAGTTGGCCCGCAACAGTTTCGGCATCGTGCTGGCCGGCGGGCGCGGCAGCCGCCTGATGCAGCTGACCGACTGGCGCTCGAAGCCGGCGGTCCCCTTCGGCGGGAAGTTCCGCATCATCGACTTCACCCTGTCCAACTGCGTCAATTCGGGCATCCGCAAGATCGGCGTCGCCACGCAATACAAGGCGCAGAGCCTGATCCAGCACTTGCAGCGCGGCTGGAGCTTTCTCGACGGCCGCTTTCACGAGTTCGTCGACATCCTGCCGGCGCAGCAACAGGTCAGCGAACACTGGTACCAGGGGACGGCCGACGCGGTGTTCCAGAATCTCGACGTGATCCGGCGCAGCCGGCCCAGGCACGTTCTGGTGCTCTCCGGCGATCACGTCTACAAGATGAACTATGTGCGCATGCTGGCCGAGCATGTCGAGCGGCAGGCCGATCTCAGCGTGGCCTGCATCGACGTGCCGCTGGCGGAGGCAAGCGGCTTCGGCGTCATGCACGTCGGCGACAACCGGCGCATCGAGGCCTTCATCGAGAAGCCGGCGAACCCGCCGCCGATACCGGGCCGCCCCGACCGCGCGCTGGCCAGCATGGGGGTCTATGTGTTCAACGCCGACTTCCTCTATGAGCAGTTGATCCGCGACCACGACGATCCCGGCTCCTCGCACGACTTCGGCAAGAATGTCATACCGCATTGCGTCGAGCGCTATCAAAGCTTCGCCCACAACTTCGCCGACTCCTGCGTCGGCATGGACAGCACCGGGATTCCCTACTGGCGCGATGCCGGCACCATCGACGCCTACTGGGAGGCCAACATGGAACTGACCAAGGTCACCCCGGAACTCAATCTCTACGACGACGACTGGCCGATCTGGACCCACCAGGAGCAGTTGCCGCCGGCCAAGTTCGTCTTCGACGACGAAGGCCGGCGCGGCATGGCCGTCGATTCGCTGGTTTCGGGCGGCGACATCATCAGCGGCGCCGTCGTGCGCAAGACGCTGCTGTTTTCCCGCGTACACGTCCATAGCTACGCCGAGATCGAGGAATCGGTGATCCTGCCCGATGTACACATCGGTCGCCACGCCAAGCTGCGCCGGGTCGTCATGGACAAGCACTGCCGGGTTCCCGAAGGCATGCTGATCGGGTACGATAGGGCGGCCGACCGCCAGCGTTTCCATGTCACCGAGAACGGCGTCACCCTGGTGACGCCGGAAATGCTCGGCCAGCAGGCGCATTACATCCGTTAGGCACACCGCAATTCGGCAATGAAGACCCTCGATCTCGTCTTTCTCTGGCACATGCACCAGCCGGACTATCGCGACCACGGTGCGCGCGGCGACATGCACCGCGCCGCGGGAGTTTCCCACGGGACGCAGAGTCCCGGCGCCGACGACACCGCGACGGGCGAGTTCGTCCTGCCCTGGGTCTATCTGCACGCGATCAAGGATTACGTCGACATGGCGGCGCATCTCGAGCGCCATCCGCTGATCCGCTGCGTGGTGAATTTCGTGCCGGTGCTGCTCGAGCAGATCGAGGACTACGCGCAGCAATTCGCCAGCGGCGAGTTTCGCGATCCGCTGCTGCGCATCCTGGCCACGCCGGACCTGGAGCGCATCAGCGACGCGGACCGGCGCCTGCTGCTGAATACCTGCTTCCGCAGCAATCACGTCACCATGCTGGCGCCCTTCCCCAGCTACAAGCGCCTGCACGACATCTACCTGCTGCTCACGAACGAGACCGAAACGGCCTACCGCTATCTCTCCGGGACCTACTTCTCCGACCTCGTAACCTGGTACCACCTGGCCTGGACCGGCGAGACCGAGCGCCGCCGCAATCCGCTGCTGGTCAGGCTGATGAGCCAGGGCGAGGGCTACGACGCCAATGACCGGCAGCACCTGCTGGCCGACATCGGCGAGTTGATCACCGCCCTGATCCCGCGCTGGCGCGCGCTCGCCGCACGCGGCCAGGTCGAGCTCTCATCGACACCGCAGACGCATCCGCTGTCTCCGCTCATGCTCGACTTCCGCGTCGCGCGCGAGAGCCTGCCCGACGCGGCACTGCCCTTCTCTTCTGCCTACCCCGGCGGACGCAGCCGCGTCATAAGCCAGATAGAAGCCGCACGCACCAGTCATGCCAGACGCTTCGGGGCGCCTCCGGCGGGCATGTGGCCCGCCGAGGGAGCCATCTCCGCGGACTTCGTCAAGTATCTGGCCGCCGCCGGCTGCGGCTGGATCGCCAGCGGCGAAGGCGTGCTGAGGAACAGCCTCGCCGCCAGCCATCTCACGGACCCGCATGCCGCCTACCATCCCTGGCGGCTGGAAAAGGCGCCGGGGCTGACGCTGTTCTTCCGCGACGAGCGGCTGTCCGACCTGATCGGCTTCGATTATGCGAAGTGGCACGGCCGCGACGCCGCGCAGCACCTCGTGCTCCAGCTAGAGGCCATACTCGACGCCGCTGCCGAGAACGAGTCGCCGGTGGTCAGCATCATCCTCGACGGCGAAAATGCGTGGGAGCACTACCCCTACAACGCCTACTATTTCTTCGACGACCTCTACGGCCTGCTGGCGGAGCATCCGCGCATCCGCACCCGCACCTACGCCGACCTGCTGGCGCAGGCACAGCCGCCGGTCGCCAGCGTGCTGCCGCACCTGACGGCGGGCAGCTGGGTCTATGGCACGCTTTCGACCTGGATCGGCGACCAGGCGAAAAACCGCGCCTGGGATCTGCTGTGCGACGCCAAGCAGAGCTGCGACCGGGTCCTCGCCAGCGGGCGACTCGATGCCGCCCAGGCCGCCGCCGTCGAGGCGCAAGTCGCCATCTGCGAAAGCTCCGACTGGTTCTGGTGGTTCGGCGACTACAACCCGTCCGCTGCCGTCGCCAGCTTCGACAACCTCTACCGGCGCAATCTGGCGCGGCTCTATCGCTTGCTGCAACTCGAACCGCCGCCCCAGCTCGACATTCCCATTTGCGCCGG
>DAIOGL010000195.1:0-5463 GCA_036745235.1 Sulfuritalea sp. | reverse complement strand
ACTCGAATCGCAAGCCGGGTTGGTGCTTGATCCAGGCCTCCTCTTCCGTTTCGTTACGGTACTCACCCTGCTAACCGGAACCATGTTCCTGATGTGGCTGGGCGAGCAGATCACCGAGCGCGGCCTGGGCAACGGAATTTCCATCATCATCTTCGCAGGCATCGTGGCGGGATTGCCGAACGCGCTCGGGGGGCTGTTCGAACTGGTCCGTACCGGGGCGATGCATCCGATTTCCGCACTCTTCATATGCGCCGTGGCGGTTCTGGTTACCGGCTTCGTGGTATTTGTCGAAAAAGGCCAACGCAAGATTCTGGTGAATTACGCCAAGCGTCAGGTTGGCAACAAGGTTTACGGTGGCCAGAGTTCCCATCTGCCTCTGAAGCTGAATATGTCGGGCGTCATTCCTCCGATTTTTGCCTCCTCGATCATCCTTTTTCCCGCAACCGCAGCCGGCTGGTTCGGGTCGAGCGAGGGCATGACCTGGCTGAAGGACATTGCGTCAACGCTGTCTCCCGGCCAGCCAATCTACGTGATGCTCTATGCAACGGCGATCGTGTTCTTCTGCTTCTTCTATACCGCGTTGGTATTCAACTCGAAGGAGACGGCGGACAATCTGAAGAAGAGCGGCGCATTTGTTCCCGGCATTCGCCCCGGCGACCAGACGGCACGCTACATTGACAAGATCCTTACTCGGTTGACGCTGGCTGGTGCCATATACATCACGGCGGTTTGTCTGCTTCCCGAATTTCTGATTTTGAAATGGAATGTGCCGTTCTACTTCGGTGGCACTAGCCTGTTGATTATTGTTGTGGTGACGATGGACTTCATGTCGCAGGTTCAGGCGTATGTGATGTCGCACCAGTATGAGAGTCTTCTGAAAAAGGCTAATTTCAAGGGGGCCGGTTTCCCGGCTCGCTGAGTCATGTCGAAGGAAGACGTAATTGAAATGCAGGGAGAGGTTGTCGAGAATCTCCCGAATGCCACGTTCCGGATCAAGCTTGAGAACGGGCATGTAGTTTTGGGCCATATCTCCGGGAAGATGCGCATGCACTACATCCGCATTCTTCCGGGTGACAAGGTCACCGTGCAACTCACGCCCTACGACCTTTCCAAGGGTCGCATCGTGTTCCGCGCCAAGTAGTCTGGCATTATTTCCGGAGAACTCCAATGAAAGTTCTGGCTTCGGTCAAACGTATCTGTCGCAATTGCAAAGTCATCCGTCGCAAGGGCGTGGTCAGAGTCATCTGCACCGATCCGCGTCACAAGCAGCGTCAGGGTTGATAGAGCGACTCAGATCAGATAGAATCTATGGTTTCGCATTTTTCAGCTAGCCCACCAATTACCGCA
Organism: Sulfuritalea sp.; assembly: GCA_036745235.1. GTDB lineage: Bacteria > Pseudomonadota > Gammaproteobacteria > Burkholderiales > Rhodocyclaceae > Sulfuritalea. Next base: position 4,116 of record DAIOGL010000195.1, on the reverse strand, counting down.
TTAGCGGCGACGAACAGGTAAGCACATGGCTCGTATAGCAGGCGTCAACATCCCGAATCACCAGCACGCGGAGATCGCTCTGACCGCGATCTATGGCATTGGCCGTACTCGCGCTCAGAAGATCTGTGACGCCGTTGGCGTCAAGCGTTCGACCAAGGTCAAGGAACTCACGGACAGCGAGATGGATCGCTTGCGTGAGGAGGTAGGCAAGTTCACCGTCGAAGGTGACTTGCGCCGCGAAACAACGATGAACATCAAGCGCCTGATGGATCTTGGCTGCTATCGCGGAGTGCGTCATCGTCGTGGCCTGCCTGTGCGCGGTCAGCGCACCCGCACCAACGCGCGAACCCGCAAGGGACCGCGCAAGGCGATTTCGATGGGCAAGAAGTAAACCAGGAACCATTACATGGCTAAGACCGCAACCAAAGTTCGCAAGAAGGTAAAGAAGAACGTCGCCGAAGGCATCGCGCACGTTCATGCTTCCTTCAACAACACCATCATCACCATCACCGACCGCCAGGGCAATGCCTTGTCGTGGGCGACTTCGGGCGGTGCCGGCTTCAAGGGCTCGCGCAAGTCGACTCCCTTCGCTGCGCAGATCGCCGCCGAAGCTGCCGGCAAGGCTGCTCAGGAGTGTGGCGTAAAGAATCTCGAAGTTCGCATCAAGGGCCCCGGCCCCGGCCGCGAATCGGCAGTTCGCGCGCTCAATGCGCTCGGCATGAAGATTACCAGCATCACCGACATCACCCCGATTCCCCACAACGGATGCCGGCCGCCCAAGCGCCGCCGCATCTAAGGCAATAAGGATACGACACCATGGCCCGCAACCTAGATGCCAAGTGCCGCCAGTGCCGCCGCGAAGGCGAAAAGCTCTTCCTCAAAGGCGAGAAGTGCTTCACTGACAAATGTTCCGTCGAGCGCCGTGCATACGCGCCCGGCCAGCACGGCCAAAAGTCCGGACAGCGGCTGTCCGGTTACGGCACGCAACTGCGTGAAAAGCAAAAGATCCGTCGCATCTACGGCGTTCTCGAGCGGCAGTTCCGCAAGGTATTCGGCGAGGCCGAAGCCAAGAAGGGACAGACCGGCGAAAATCTGTTGAAGCTGCTCGAAGGTCGTCTTGACACCGTGGCCTATCGCATGGGCTTCGGCGTATCGCGTGCAGAAGCACGCCAGGTTGTACGCCACAATGGCGTGCTGATCAACGGCAAGCGCGTGGATATTCCGTCGTACAACGTACGGCCGGGCGACGTCATTCAGTTGCTCGACAGCACCCGCGGCCACCTGCGCACCAAGGCAGCGCTGGAAGCGGCCGAATCACGCGGCTTCCCCGCGTGGCTCGAGGTGGATGTCAAGGCCGGCAAGGGTGTCTTCAAGTCATACCCTGCACGCGAAGATCTGCCGCCCTCGATCAATGAGGGCCTGGTCGTCGAACTGTATTCGCGTTAACAAGTAGTTTTGCGCCTGGCGTCCCCCGGACGCCAGGCGTTTTCCATTCGAAGGAATGCACATGCACACACTTCTGAAACCCCGCAGTATCGATGTCCAGCAGCTATCGCCGGTGCATGCCCGCGTGGTCATGGAGCCGTTCGAACGCGGCTACGGCCACACGTTGGGCAATGCCCTGCGCCGCATCCTGCTGTCTTCGATGGAAGGCGTCGCCCCGACCGAGGTGTCCATCGAAGGCGTGCTCCACGAGTACTCGACGCTGGATGGCGTCCGCGAGGACGTGGTCGACGTTCTGCTGAACCTCAAGGGCGTGGTGCTGAAGATGCACAATCGCCGCGAAGCCACTCTTACTCTTTCCCGCAACGGCGAAGGCGTCGTTACCGCGCGCGACATCGAAACCACGCATGACGTCGAGATCGTCAATCCCGACCACGTCATTGCCCACATCGCGCCCGGCGGCAAGCTCAACATGCAGATCCGCGTCGAATCCGGTCGCGGCTACGTGCCGGCCAACCAGCGCGAAATCGCCCGCGAGAACCGCGCCATCGGCCAGATCATGCTTGACGCGTCATTCAGCCCGGTGCGCCGCGTCAGCTATTCCGTCGAGTCCGCGCGTGTCGAACAGCGCACCGACCTCGATAAGTTGATTCTGGACATCGAGACCAACGGCGCCATTGACAATGCCGAAGAAGCAGTTCGCACGGCGGCCCGCATCCTGATGGAGCAGCTTTCCGTGTTCGCCGATCTCGAAGGCACGCCGATGTCCGCGGAGGCGCCGAAGCAGACCTCGGTGGATCCCGTACTGGTGCGCCCGGTGGATGACCTCGAACTGACCGTCCGTTCCGCCAACTGCCTGAAGGCCGAGAACATCTATTACATCGGTGACCTGATTCAGCGTACCGAGACCGAGTTGCTGAAGACGCCGAACCTGGGTCGCAAGTCGCTCAACGAAATCAAGGAAGTGCTGGCTTCGCGCGGCCTGACCCTGGGCATGAAGCTCGAAAGCTGGCCGCCGGCTGGTCTGGAGAAGCTGGCCTGATTGCTCAAAGCCGGGCTTCGGCCCGGCTGTCTCGACTAGCATATTTGTTTCACTTGCTTCACTTGCTCCACTGATTCCAAAACTCTCGATAACCATTAACCGGTCATTTGCATAGCGCGGTGGCCGCAAAAAACGAGGAAATCAAAATGCGTCACGGTAACGGACTCCGCAAACTCAATCGTACCTCGGCACACCGCCAGGCGATGCTGCGCAACATGGCAGTCTCCCTGCTGCGTCACGAGGCAATCAAGACCACCCTGCCCAAGGCCAAGGAACTGCGCCGCGTGGTGGAGCCGTTGATCACGCTGGGCAAGAAACCCAGCCTGGCCAATCGCCGCTTGGCATTCGATCGCACGCGCGATCGCGACATCGTCGGCAAGCTGTTCGACGTACTCGGCCCGCGCTACGCCACCCGCAACGGCGGCTATCTGCGCATTCTGAAGATGGGCTTCCGCGACGGCGACAATGCGCCGATGGCCTTTGTCGAGCTGCTGGATCGTCCGGCTGCTGAAGAAGCCGCCGAGGCGCCCACCGCCGAGTAAGACTCTCGCGGCGGGGACAAAAAGGCCAGGCAATGCCTGGCCTTTTTGCTTTTGCGGGAGACTCAAAGAATCATGCCGGCGCCGACGGTCTTATTGTTGGTTTCGTCGATCACGATGAATGCCCCGGTGCTGCGATTGTCGGCATAGGTATCGACGCACAGGGGCTGCGCCAGTTTGAAGAAGACACGGGCGATGTCGTTCATGCCAAGCCGTTCCGCAGGTATCTGTTGCAGGCTGTTGATGTCCAGTCGGTAACCGATGACCTCGACGGCCGCCCGGGTTTCGCGCGTGGTCTGGCGGATCAGGTATCTGCGTTGCGGGTCGAGCGGTGCTTCACCCAGCCAGCACAGCATGGCCTCGATTCGCCGTGTCACCAGCGCCGACTTCTGGGCGCGGACAATCATGTCACCTCGGGACACGTCGACTTCGTCCTCCAGAAGCAGCGTGACCGACTGCTCGGCAATCGCCCGCGTAAGTGAAGTGCCGTAAATCTCGATTGCTTTGACGCGTGTTCGTTGTTCCGATGGCAACACCAGCACTTCGTCGCCGACGGCGATCTCGCCTGATTCGACGCGACCCATGAAGCCGCGATAGTCGTGGAGCTTCGGGTCGCCGGACTTCTGCGGCCGGCAAACGAATTGCACCGGGAAGCGGAAGGCTTCATCGCGTTCGCTATGGGCGGTGGGCGCATTTTCGAGGATGTCGAGCAGTGTCGGACCTTGATACCAGCCGAGTCGCTCGCCGCGATCCACGATCATGTCGCCATTGAGGGCGGACAAGGGAATGAAGCGGACGTCGCCGATGCCAAGCGTTGCAGCAAATTCGAGGTAGTCGCTGCGGATGCGCTCGTAGGTTGTCCGATCGTAATCCACCAGATCCATCTTGTTGATCGCCACGATGATGTGCGGGATGCCGACCAGGTGCGCCAGGTACGAATGGCGCCGGGTCTGGGTCAGCACTCCCTTGCGGGCGTCGATCAGGATGATCGCCAGGTTCGCTGTCGAGGCCGCAGTGACCATGTTGCGGGTGTACTGTTCGTGCCCCGGCGCGTCGGCGATGATGTACTTGCGCCGTCCCGTCGTGAAGTAG
>DAIOGL010000194.1:3169-5468 GCA_036745235.1 Sulfuritalea sp. | reverse complement strand
CCGAGGACTACTACGTCTTCAACAAGCTGGCCAAGGGGCTGATCGGCACCAACAATGTCGATACCAATTCGCGCCTGTGCATGAGCTCGGCGGTGGCCGGCTACAAGGCCACGCTGGGCGCCGATGCGCCGCCCTGTTCCTACGAGGACATCGCCCATGCCGACTGCCTGCTGATCGCCGGGTCGAATGCCGCCTGGGCGCATCCGGTGCTGTTCCGCCGCATCGAGGATGCGCGCGCGGCCAATCCGCAGATGAAACTCATCGTGGTCGATCCGCGCCGCACCGACACGGCCGAGGCCGCCGACCTGCATCTGGCGATCCTGCCCGGCACCGACATCGCGCTCTACAACGCGATGCTTCACGTGCTGCTGTGGGAGGACCTGGTCGACCTCGATTACATCCGCGCCCGCACCGAAGGCTTCGATGCGCTGAAGGCCGTGGTGCGCGACTACACGCCGGCCATGGCGGCCGACATCTGCGGGGTGAAAGCCGAAGACATCGTCACCGCGGCACGCTGGTTCGGCCGCGCGCCGGCCGCGCTCTCGCTTTGGTGCCAGGGGCTCAACCAGTCCAGCCACGGCACCGACAACAATGCCGCCATCATCCACCTGCATCTCGCCACCGGCAAGATCGGCAAGCCCGGCTGCGGCCCCTTCTCGCTGACCGGCCAGCCCAACGCGATGGGCGGCCGCGAGGTCGGCGGCATGGCCAACCTGCTGTCGGCGCATCGCGACCTGGCCGACCCTCTGCATCGCGCCGAAGTCGCGCGCCTGTGGGGCGTGGCGGATGTGCCGGCCAAACCGGGCCTCACCGCGGTGGAACTGTTCGAGGCCGTGCATCGCGGCGAGATCAAGGCGTTGTGGATCGCCTGCACCAATCCGGCGCAGTCGCTGCCCGACCTCAACCGCGTGCATGAGGCGCTGGCGAAATGTCCCTTCGTCGTGATCCAGGAAGTTAGCGCCGACACGGACACGGCCGCCTTCGCCGACCTGCTGCTGCCGGCTGCCGGCTGGGGCGAGAAGGAAGGCACCGTGACCAACTCCGAACGCCGGATTTCACGCGTGCGCGCAGCAGTCGCCGCACCGGGCGAGGCGCGGGCCGACTGGCGCATCGCGGTGGATTTCGCGCGGCGATTGGAAAATCGTCTCACCTCCGTTCGCCCTGACGCCGACCCGCGCAGCGGAATCCCCGGCGCGCAGAATGCGGTCGAAGGACGGGCTTCGACTACGCTCAGCCCGAACGGACCAGCGGGTGCGACGCTGTTTCCCTACGTGAAGGTCGAGCAGATTTTCGACGAGCACCGCGCCAGCACCGTCGGCCGCGACCTCGACATCGGCGGCCTCTCCTATGCGCTGCTGGAACAGGCCGGGCCCCAGCAATGGCCGCTGCCCGCCGGCGCCACAAGGGGTACGCCGCGTCTCTATGGCGACGGCGTATTCCCCACCGCCAGCGGCCGCGCCCGCTTCGTCGAAGTGGAGCACCGCCCGTTGGCCGAAGCCACCGATCCGCGCCATCCGCTGCATCTCAACACGGGCCGCCTGCGCGACCAGTGGCACGGCATGAGCCGCACCGGCCTCGTGTCGCGCCTGCACGCCCACGCGCCGGAACCGGCGATCGAAATGCATCCGCGCGACATGGAACGGCGCGGCATCGTCGACGGCGATCTGGTGCGGGTCAAGGGCAAGCGCGGCACGCTGCTGCTGCGTGCCGCGGCCTCGACCACGCTGCGCCCGGCGCAGACCCATGTGCCGATGCACTGGGGCGGACGCTACATGCGCGGCCCCGGCATCAATGGCCTGACCTTGCCGGTCACCGATCCCGTGTCGCGCCAGCCAGAATTCAAGCACGCGGCGGTGCAGGTCGAAAAGTTCGCCGCCGGCTGGCAACTGGTGGCCATGCGCCGCGACGAGGGTGGCAACGGCGGAGGCGGCCTGCATGCCGCCCTGTACTCCTGGCTGGCCCGCTTCGACCATGCCACGCTGACCCTCGCCGGACGCGAGTCCACGGTGGTCGTGCTGCGCGCCTGGGGCGCCGCCGGTAGTCCCGTGCCGGCGCCGGAACTGCTGGGGGAACTCGCCGCCGCAATGGGCCTCGATGCGCCTCATGCGCTCGCCTTCAGCGACGCCCGGCGCGGCATCACCAAGCGCGCGCTGATCGAGGGCGACCGCCTGGCGGGCGCCCTGCTGTGCAAGGAAACGCGCGCCACCGACTGGCTGCTCGATCTCGTTGTCAGAGGTGAAAAAATCGGCGGCAGCACCGCCGAATTGCGCAAGTGGCTGTTCGCCCCGCTGGCGACGCC
>DAIOGL010000194.1:0-3069 GCA_036745235.1 Sulfuritalea sp. | reverse complement strand
TCGGCGGCAGCACCGCCGAATTGCGCAAGTGGCTGTTCGCCCCGCTGGCGACGCCGCCCGCCTCGGCTCCGGCGCGCGGCCGGATCGTCTGCAACTGCTTCGACGTTTCCGAAAACGAAATCCGCGCCGACCTCGCGGCGGGCCTCGGCCTGGCTGCGCTGCAGAACAGGCGCAAGTGCGGCACCAACTGCGGCTCCTGCCTGCCGGAGTTGCGGCGCATGGCGGCCAGGACCGAAGTCCTGGCCGCGGTCAGCGGCTGATCAGGCCTCCAATGCCACCGGGTTGCGAATGATCCCGACGCCGGTGATCTCGGTCTCGACGATATCTCCGGGCCGCAGGAATTCCGGCGGCTTGCGGCTGTAGCCGACACCGGGCGGAGTTCCAGTGGCGATGATGTCGCCGGGCTCCAGCGTCAGCCCGCGCGACAACTCGGCAATGATGCGGGGAATCTTGAAATACATCTGCTTGTAGCTGGCGTTCTGCTTTTCGACGTTATTGACCCGGCAGATGATCCGCACGTCATCGAGATTGACGCCGGCGGCGGTGACGATCCACGGCCCCATCGGGCCGTAGCCGTCCAGGCTCTTGCCCTTGAACCATTGGCCGCCATGGCGCTTCTGCTGCACTTCGCGCACGGTCGTGTCGTTGAAGGCGGAGTAGCCGAATACGTAGTCCATCGCCTTTTCTTCCGGAATGTTGCGGCCGCGCTTGCCGATGACCACCGCCAGTTCCGCTTCCCAGTCGGCGGTTTCCGTAAATGTCGGGTCGTAGGGGATGGGATGGAAAGGCCCGTTCATGGTGTGCGTGCCCTTGGTGAAGAAGACCGGGTGGTCGGGCAGCTTGGTCACCGCCTTGTCGGCGCGCGCTTCCTTGCCCTCTTCAAAATGTTCCACGTAATTCCATCCGACGCAGTAGATGTTTCGTTCGGGCCGCGGGATGGGGGAGAGGAATTCCACCTGGCTGACGGCCATCGGCCGGGATTTCATGGCTCCGGCCTTGTCGGCAAGAGCCTTCGCCTGCGCCAGGCCCGCGTCGCCGCTGGCCAGCAGGGAAACCATCGAATTCGGCGCAAAAGCCAGACGCATGCCCATGCGCTTGGCCTCCGTCTGGACGTCTATCACGCGGCCGTCGTCGAGCACGATGCCGAGGCCTGCGGCACCGTTCGCCTTGAACTTGCAGGTGGCGATGCGGAGCCCGACTTTCCCGGACAGGGGCGGCACGGATTTGACATTGTCTGCCAGGCCGGGTCTGGCCTCCTCCGCGTTGGCTTGCGAATGGACGCCCAGCAGGGCGCCGCCCATGGTGGTTGCACCGATTTTCAGCAAGTCGCGTCGACGTTGGTCCATAGTGTTTTCTCCATTGAATATGTTGGGGTGGCTGCCTCAATCGACAGTTTTTGTTTGCCGGACTGCTGTTTCTGCTGCGAGGAATGGGAGCGTCCTGGCTTCCAGGAGGTAGTGTGTCGTCGCCTCGAGATGCCTGGCCATGAGGTCTGCAGCGCATTCTGCGTCGCGCGCGATTGCCGCCTTGAGCAGCTTCTGATGCTCGCCCGCAATATCGCGCCGCGTCGCCGATATCCGCAGCGACAGACGCCGGTAGCGTTCCGCCTGCATGTACAGCTGGGCGCGAATCTTCAACAGCCAGGGGCTGTCGCACGCGGCGACGAGAGCCAGATGGAAGGCGTCGTGGGCGGCCTCCCAGTCGTCGCTGATGCTGGTTTCCTTCGGGCTAGCGTGTTTCGGGGTGCGCGCCAGGCGGTGGCCCGCCGCAATCAGATTGGCCTCCCAGTCGATGCCGCCGAGAGACAAGGACTTGCGCAGACACAGGGATTCGATCTCGGCTCTTGTCCGCATCAGGTCCACCAGGTCGTCGGGCGATACCCGTGCTACCCGGTAGCCGCGCTGTGCCTCCGCCACGACGAGATCGTCGGACGCCAGTCGCGCCAGCGATTCCCGGACGGCGCCGAGGCTGACGCCATAGTCGGCGCACAGTGCGTTGATGTTCAGCTTGCGGCCCGGCGGCAGGCGACAGGACACGATGTCGCTGCGCAACTTTTGATAGACGTCCAGCGTTTGACTTCGCGGAAATTCAGCCGGGCGTTGTGATGTCATGCAATGGTCGGGGAACGGGAAGGCGAAAAATATATGTTCATTTTTAAAATATATTTTGTCAAGCACCGTGTTGCGGCCGGCATGCCCCTGCTCTTGAAACGGTAATCCTCGCCCCCATATCGACCTCTTGATTGTCGTTCCAAGAGGATTCCCGATGACCACCGACACCCAGACCGCGCCAGCGTCGCGCGAAACTCTCGGCTTCCAGACCGAGGTCAAGCAGCTCCTGCAACTGATGATCCACTCGCTGTATTCGAACCGCGAGATCTTCCTCCGCGAGCTGATTTCGAATGCGTCGGATGCCTGCGACAAGCTGCGCTTCGAGGCCCTGCACAACGCCGGCCTGTTCGAGGGCGATTCGGATTTCAAGATCCGCGTTTCCTTCGATCCGACCGCGAAGACCCTGACCATCGCCGACAACGGCGTCGGCATGAGCCGCGAGGAAGTGATCACTAACCTCGGCACCATCGCCAAGTCCGGCACGCGCGAGTTCTTCTCGCAGCTGTCGGGCGACCAGCAGAAGGACGCCAGCCTGATCGGCCAGTTCGGCGTCGGTTTCTATTCCTCGTTCATCGTCGCCGACCGCGTCACCGTGCTGACCCGCCGCGCCGGCGTCGAGGCCAGCCAGGGCGTGCGCTGGGAATCCGAAGGCAGCGGCGAATTCACCATCGAAATGGTCGACCGCCCGACGCGCGGCACGGAAATCACCCTGCATCTCAAGGAAGGGCAGGACGACCTGCTCTCCGGCTGGAAGCTGCGCTCCGTCATCCGCAAGTATTCCGACCACATCGTGCAGCCGATCGTGATGAAGAAGGAAGAGTGGAACCAGGAGAAGGGCGAGCAAATCGTCACCGACGAGGACGAGACCGTCAATCAGGCCTCCGCCTTGTGGGCCCGCTCCAGGAACGACATCACCGACGAGCAGTACAAGGAGTTCTACAAGCACGTCGGCCACGAT
>DAIOGL010000193.1:0-5478 GCA_036745235.1 Sulfuritalea sp. | reverse complement strand
ACCGAACCCTTCTCGGCGGTTTCGCTCTGGCTGCTTGCAATCATGGGAGTGCATTGATGGAAGCCCTGATCCACCTCGGCAACGGCTTCCTGCAGGTCTTGCAGCCGGCCAACCTGCTGGTGCTGTTCATCGGCCTGGTGCTCGGCATGCTGGTCGCCGTGCTGCCGGGCTTGACCCTGGTGATGGGCGTGGTCCTGGCCCTGCCCTTCACCTACACCATGGAACTGCTGCCGGCGATCATCCTGCTGACGGCCATGTATGTCTCCGGCACCTACGGCGGCGCCTTCACCGCCATCCTGTTCCGCATTCCGGGCGAGCCGATCGACGTGCCCCTGCTGTGGGACGGCTACACCATGGGGCGCAAGGGCCAGCCGGCCAAGGCGCTCGGCTGGACGCTGTTCGCGGCGCTGGGCGGCGGCCTGATCACGACCACGGTGATGGTGCTGGCATCGGCGCCGGTCGCCACCTTCGCGCTGACGTTCTCCTCGCCCGAGTACTTCGCCATCATCATCTTCGGCCTGACCAGCGTGGTGTCGCTCGGCGGCGGCTCGATCACCAACGCCGCCATCAGCCTGATGCTCGGCCTCATGATCGCCACCGTCGGCGTCGATTCGATCTACGGCGCCGAGCGCTTTGCCTTCGGCGTGCCTTTCCTCCAGGACGGCATCGAGTATCTGCTGGTGATGGTCGGCGCCTACGGCCTGGGCGAGGTATTCACCCGGCTCGAAAAGGGCTTCGCGGGGGACGGCACGCCGGCCGACACCGATCGCAGCATCAGCACCGAGTTTCCCACGCTGGCCGAAATGCTCAAGCTCAAGATGACCTTCCTGCGCAGTTCGCTGGTCGGCATCATCGTCGGCATCATCCCGGGCGCCGGCGCCACCGTCGCCTCCTTCGTCGCCTATGGCGTCGAAGGCCAGTACGGCAAGCGCGGCAAGGAACTCGGTACCGGCATCGCCGAAGGCATCGTCGCGCCGCAGACGGCCGCGACCTCCTCGGTCGGCGGCGCGATGATCCCGCTCTTGACCATGGGCATTCCCGGCAGCGGGGCCACCGCCATCATCCTCGGCGCCTTCCTGCTGCACGGCATGCAGCCGGGGCCGCAGGTCTTCGTCACCTCGGGGCCCTTCGTCTATGCCGTGTTCGCCTCGATTTTCCTCGGCATCATCGGCATGTGCATCCTCGGCTTCTTCGCCATCAAGCCCCTGGTCAAGGTGCTCGAACTGCCCGAAGCAGTGGTCTCGGCCTTCGTCGTCCTGTTCTGCTTCATCGGCGCCTTCGCCGCGCGCAACAACCTGTCCGACCTCTACGTCATCACCGGCTTCGGCATCCTCGGCTACCTGTTCGAGAAATTCAGCTTCCCCATCGCGCCGATGGTGCTGGGCGTCATCCTCGGGCCGCTGGCGGAGAGTTCCTTCATGACCATGATGGTGAGCAACGGCAACGACTGGACGGTCCTGATGGGACGGCCGGTCAGCGCCACGGTGATGGTGATGGCGGTGGTCGCACTGGTGTATCCCATTCAACGACAGTTGCGCGAACGCACCCGGCGCAACGGAACAAAGCAGTAGAAAGGCAGCATCGGCATGGACAAGATAGTCACCCCCCTGATCGAGGCCGCGCGCATCGCGCAGCGCCACTACGAGACCTATGACCAGGCGGCCGTCGACGCCGTGGTCACCGCCGCCGGCTGGGCCATCATGCATCCGGAGCACAACCGGATCCTGGCCGAAATGGCGGTGAAGGACACCGGCCTCGGCGTGGTCGAGGACAAGATCACCAAGAATCATCGCAAGACCCTGGGCCTGCTGCGCGACCTGAAGGGCGCAAGGAGCGTCGGCGTGATCGCCGAATACCCGGAACTCGGCCTCGTCGAGATCGCCCGCCCGGTCGGCGTGGTCGCCGCCATCACGCCCTCGACCAATCCCGGCGCGACGCCGGCCAACAAGATCATCAACGCGCTCAAGGGGCGCAATGCCGTGATCATCGCCCCGTCGCCCAAGGGCGCGACCACCTGCGCCGCGCTGCTCGGCTACATCCACGCCGAACTGGACAAGCTCGGCGCGCCGCCGGACCTGGTGCAGATGCTGCCCGCGCCGATCACCAAGGACGCGACGCACGCCCTGATGCGGCAGGCGGACCTGGTGGTGGCCACCGGATCCCAGGCCAACGTCCGCGCCGCCTATGCCAGCGGCACGCCGGCTTTCGGCGTCGGCGCCGGCAATGTGGCCGCGATCATCGACAGATCGGCGAACCTGGCCGACGCGGCGGCGAAGATCGCATGCTCGAAGACCTTCGACAATGCCACCAGCTGCTCGTCCGAGAACAGCGTCGTCATCATCGACGCCATCTATGCCAGCGCGCTGCCTGCGCTCGCCGCGGCCGGCGGCGTGCTCCTGACCGCGGCGGAGAAGGCGCAGCTGCAGGCCGCGATGTGGCCCGACGGCAAGCTGGCCAGCACGTTTACGGCGCAGCAGGCCCCGCGCATCGCCCAGCTCGCCGGCCTCGAGCGCGACGCATTGCGCACGGCCCGTTTCCTCATGGTCGAAGAAGCCGGCGCCGGGCCGGGCTTCCCCTTCTCGGGCGAAAAGCTGTCGCCGGTGCTGGCCGTTTACCGGGCGCGCGATTTCGACCACGCCTGCGATATCGTCGCCGAGATCTACGCCTATCAGGGGGCCGGACACTCGGTCGGCATCCACAGCGCCGACGACGAGCACATCCTGCGCCTCGGCCTCGAACTCCCGGTCTCGCGCGTGATCGTGAACCAGATCCATTGCTACGCGACCGGCGGCAGCTTCGACAACGGCCTGCCGTTCTCGCTGTCGATGGGCTGCGGCACCTGGGGACGCAACAATTTCTCCGACAACATGAACTACCGCCACTACCTGAACATCACGCGCATCTCGCGCAAGATCGGCCCGCGCGAACCGGCCCTGGAAGACATCTTCGGCGAGCATTTCAGCAAGTACGGCAGATAGGCCATGCTGCGCACGATCCGCGCCTGCGTCGACCATCAGGCGGAGCTGCGTCCCGACGCCCCCTACCTGATCGCGCCGGAAACGGGCCTGGTCATGAGCTTCGGCGAACTGCGGGCCGCCTCGCTGCGCCTCGCGGCCTGGCTGCAGGGCGAAGGCATACGGCCCGGCGCCAAGGTGGCCCTGCTGATGCCCAACGGCTACCAGACCTGCCGCCTGTTCATCGGCGCCATGTACGGCGGCTATTGCGTGACGCCGCTCAACCTGCTGGCCCAGCCCGCGCAACTGAGCTACGTGCTGGAACACAGCGATGCCGAAATCGTCTTCGTCGCGCCGGACCAGGTCGAGCGCCTGCAGCAGGCGGCGGCCGGCCTGGCCAGGCCGCCGCGCATGCTCGTCTGCGACGTCAACGCCGGGAAGATCCTGCCGCCTGCGGCCCCCGCCGGCATGCCCGCGGCGCCCGCCGAGGAAGACGCCGCGCTGATGATGTACACCTCCGGCACCACCGGCAAGCCCAAGGGCGTCGTGCTGTCGCAGCGCGCCGTGGTGTCCGGCGGCCAGTTCGTTTCCGCCGCGCATGAGCTGGGGCCGGCCGACCGCGTGATGGCGGTCCTGCCGCTCTACCACATCAACGCGCAAGTGGTCACCGCGACCTCGCCGCTGATCCACGGCGGCAGCCTGGTGCTGCCCAACCGCTTCAGCGCCTCGAGTTTCTGGCAGACCGCGATCGCCCATGGCTGCACCTGGATCAACGTGGTGCCGACCATGATCGCCTACCTGCTGAACGGACCGGACCTCGCCACGCTCGGCCTCGATGCGTCCGCCATCCGCTTCTGCCGCTCGGCCTCGGCCCCGCTGCCGCCGGCGCAGCACCTGGCCTTCGAACGCAAGTTCGGCATCGGCATCATCGAAACCATGGGCCTCACGGAAACCGCGGCGCCCTGCTTTTCCAATCCGCTTGCGCCCGAGAAACGCAAGGTCGGCAGCCCCGGCCCGGCCTGGGGCAACGAGGCGAAAATCATCGACGGCAGCGGCGCCCCGATGCCGCCCGGCGCCGTCGGCGAAATCATGGTGCGCGGCCCGAACGTGATGAGCTGCTACTACAAGGACCCGGCGGAGACCGCCCGCTCTCTCGAAGCCGACGGCTGGCTGCATACCGGCGACCTCGGCTACATGGACGCCGACGGCTTCGTCTTCGTCACCGGCCGCATCAAGGAACTCATCATCAAGGGCGGCGAAAACATCGCGCCGCGCGAAATCGACGAGGCGCTGCTGAAGCACCCTGCCCTGCTCGAAGCTGCCGCCGTCGGCATCCCGGACACGAATTACGGCCAGGAGATCCTGGCCTGCGTCGTGCTCAAGCCCGACCGGAAATGCAGCGAAGCCGAATTGCGCGCCTACTGCGAGTCGGCGCTCGGCGCCTACAAGACCCCGAAGCAGTTTCTGTTCGTCGCCGAACTGCCGAAGGGTCCTTCGGGCAAGGTGCAGCGGCTCAAGCTGCTCGACTTGGCGGCCCGGCCATAGGGCCTCACGGCGCGCTCGCCGGCGGCGCCCGGCGCTTTGGCGGGTAACATGTGGCTTTGAACACTCAAGAGAAGCCGCTCCGCATGCAAAAGGAAGTCAAAGAGAAACCCAGGTACGCCGTCGTTGCGGCCGTGCAACTGCCCAACGTGAGCGACATCGAGTTCGAGGCCTCGCTGGCCGAACTGCGCGACCTCGCCAAGACGCTGGGTTACGTGATCACCGCCACCTTCACCCAGAAGCGCTCCAGCTTCGACGCCACGGCCTACCTCGGCAATGGCAAGCGCGAAGAGATACGCGAATTCGTCGATAGCGAACCCGCGCCCGGAGCCTTCGAGAAACCCCTGCATGCCGCCGCCGACCCCGACGCCGGCAAGATCGACGCCATCTTCGTGGACCACGAGATCTCGCCCTCGCAGGCGCGCGACCTCGAAAAGGAAGTCGGCTGCGAGGTGATGGACCGCACCATGGTCATCCTCGAGATCTTCCATCGCCACGCCACCTCCCGCGCCGCGCGCGCCCAGGTGGAGATGGCGCGCCTCGGCTACATGGCGCCGCGCCTGCGCGAGGCGGCCAAGCTCGCCGGGCCGCAAGGGCGGCAACGCAGCGGCACCGGCGGCCGCGGCGCCGGCGAGTCGCACACCGAACTCGACAAGCGCAAGATTCGCGACCGCATCGCCGAACTGCAGCAGGAAATCGTCGCCATGGATGCCGAGCGCAAGACGCAGCGCTCGCGCCGCCAGGAGCGCCAGGGTCTCGCCACGGTGGCGCTGGTCGGCTACACCAACGCCGGCAAGTCCACGCTGATGCGCGCCCTGACCGGCAGCGACGTGCTGGTCGAGAACAAGCTCTTCGCCACGCTCGACACCACCGTGCGCGCCCTGCAGCCCGAGAGCAGGCCGCGCGTGCTGGTCAGCGACACCGTCGGCTTCATCAAGAACCTGCCGCACGGGCTGGTCGCCTCGTTCAAGTCGACGCTCGA
>DAIOGL010000192.1:0-5489 GCA_036745235.1 Sulfuritalea sp. | reverse complement strand
AGGGCCTCGCCGCCTTCCAGGACCACGAAGAGCGCCGCGCGCTGCACCCGCTGCCGCCCGGCCCCTTCCTGCCCCTGCTCGAAGCCCTGCACCGCCTGCGCGCCGACAGCGCCGGCGGCAAGATGAAACTCCGCACCGCGCTGGTCACCGCGCGCAGCGCCCCCGCCCACGAACGCGCGATCCGCACCCTGATGGAATGGCAGGTCGAGGTCGACGAAGCGATGTTCCTCGGCGGCCTGGAGAAGTCGCGCTTCCTCAGCGAGTTCGAACCCGACTTCTTCTTCGACGACCAGACAAGGCACTGCGAACCGGCGTCGAGACTGGTGCCGACGGGGCATGTGGTTAGCGGGGTGGCAAATCAGGGATAGGGGTCAGCTACAAATAGCCGCCCCAGACAGGACTGACTAGCTGATAATTGCCAATAGCATGTGAAGGGAGTACTGTTCCGCGCTAAACGTCTTTTCCCTGTATTCCCCCGTGTTACCTAGACGGGTACCCCTATCGCAGAGAACTGCTCAATTTGTGAAAATACCGGAAGGAGTGCAACGTGACCAAATGTCGAGGATCCCGATGGGCTTATTTGTTCTCCGCTTTCCTAATCCCCGCTACAGGTAATGCCACGGAGCTTAATCCCCAGGTTGGTGATGGCTGTGGTCCTGACCTCTACTACGCCGCAGATGACAATCTCTCGGAAACTCCTTTAAACAAGCCAGTCCTTGCCCTCGCAAAGATTCAACGAGCAGCGTTAGCAGGCGGCAAGAAGCAACAGCGTGAACTAGCGGTAAGTTACGAGTCTGGCTATTTAATCAGTAGGTGTTTTCTCAGAGCAGCAGATTGGTACGGCCGCGCAGCAAAATCGGGCGATGAGATCGCTATTAAATGGATCGAGCGCAACGCGAACCTTGTGAAGCTTGCCCGTGGTCCGGAATGCGTCGAAGATCTGTGCAACGTGGGTGACTCCATGTCCGCAGGAGCGTTCTACGCGGCCATTGACTCAGCGAACTCCTTTAAAGTACCGATAACCATAAATGGTGTAACCGTCGAGGGAATCGTCGACACAGGTGCTAGTACTTTGTCATTGGGCGCAGATATCGCTGCCAAGCTGGGCCTTTCTGTCGAGGGCGGTAGGGCCGGTACGGCGGGAATCGCCAACGGAACAACGGTTGCGATCACCGCGATCACCGTACCCAATGTAAAAGTGGCCGGAATTACTGTACGCGATGTGGGGGCGTCAGTTGGTAGTCCCGGATCACCGACTCTAATCGGGATGACTGTCCTCAACAAGATTCGGATGAGTGCCGCAGGGGGTGTGCTGACGCTAACAAGATAGCGCGCACACACATTAGGCGATCATCATGCAATAGCCTCTCCAGTATCCGGATCGCCCACCCATTTTTTTGTTGACGTACGACAGGGGTCAGCGTGAATCGGTGTCGCCGGCCCAATCATTTCGAAGTCGGCACCGAGCTATACCGCCCCTGCGCTCCCTGAAGACCCGTCAGTACCCGGTTCGCGCATGTAAGCAGGCAGGGGCGAACCGCAATCGCGGCCGTATTTGGCGCCGGGCAAACGCAACTTTATAAATGCCGTTGGGGTCAGAGCGATTTGACTTTGCGACCGCCTGACGTGCTACGTCGCACGGGTATTCCTCCTCCGGAAACCTCAGCTTCGAATTTGACCGCGATGGCTCGCGTTCACCGAAACGGATTCAACATCGGTACACCGAAGCGCTTGAAGTCGCCTGTGTTCCGCGTCACCACGGTCAGCTTGTGCACCAGCGCACTAGCCGCGATCATCGCATCCTCATACACGGTATCCGATTGGCGGTGCATCAGCTTCGCCCACTGACGGAAGGTCGCGGCATCCATCGGCAGCACGTTGTAGGCGGCGGCAACCTGGTCCGCCCAAGCTTCGATCTCGGCCGCCTTGAGCGCATCCTGCTCGCGCGTGATTTCAATGCCGGCCTGGATCTCACCCAGCGTGACCACGGAAATGTGCAGATCGGAGTCGTCGACGCCTTCGAGCCACGCGACCACGGCCGCCTGCGGACGCGGCTTGCGCAACTCGGAAACGATGTTGGTATCGAGCAGATACATCGCGGTGTCAAAGCGCAGGCGGGGAGCGGCGCTTCGCCCTGCCGCGCGCCGGCAGCGCCAAGTTCGCCCGGGCGGAGGCGGACAGCAGCAGTTCTTTCAACGACGGGCGCGCCGCGTCGCGCAGCCGTTTCCATTCCGCGATGGGAACCAGCACGGCCGTTTCCGAACCGCGCCGCGTAACGACCTGCGGACCTTCGCTGACGCACGCATCGAGCAGTTCGCTGAAACGGGCTTTGGCGTCTTGCACGGGCCAAGTATTCATGGTGTATCTCCAATGACCAGTCACCTGACTAGTTTATGCCGACCCGAGCCGGAGTGCAAATCGTCCGCGACGACTGGACCTTGAAGGTCGGCGCCGGCGAGACGGCGACAGGTTCTCATCAGGCCGTCGCCGGCAGGCCCGGGGCGGAGGAATGTGAAACCCTGACGGAGCCACGGGCCTGCCGGCGACGGCCGGGACGAAAGTCGGCGCTGACAGCACGGCGGCAAAAGCAACACGGTGGCGGGTTGAATCAAATTCCGCATGCGACAATCCCCGCATGCCAGCCGCCCTCCCCCTGCGACACTTCCTGCTCGCGCTCGCCGTCGTCGCCGTCTGGGGCACGAACTTCGTGGTCATCAAGCTCGCCCTCGGGCACCTGCCGCCGTTGTTGTTCGCGGCCTTGCGCTTCGGCCTCGTGCTGTTCCCTGCCCTGTTCTTCCTTCCGCGCCCGGCGGTGCCGCTGGGCAACCTTGCGCTCTATGGCGTGCTGATCGGGGTCGGCCAGTTCGGCCTGCTCTATGTCGCCATCAACGGCCATGTCTCGCCGGGCCTCGCCTCGCTGGTGATCCAGATCCAGGTGTTCTTCACCATCGGCCTGTCGATGCGCCTCTCCGGCGAACGGGTGCGCGGCTTCCAGTGGTTCGCCCTGCTGCTCGCCGCGGCGGGAATCGCCGTCATCATCCTGCATACCGACGGCAGCACGACGCCGCTCGGCCTGCTGCTGGTGCTGCTGGCGGCGCTTGCCTGGGCCGGCGGCAACATCGCGGCAAAGCAGGGCGCGCCAGCCAACATCCTCGCCTACGTGGTCTGGTCCAGCGCCTTCGCCGTGCCGCCGCTGGTCGCGCTGTCGCTGGTCTTCGAAGGCCGGGACGCGATCGCGGCCGCACTGCGGGCGGCCGACGCCTCGACCTGGGCCGCGGTGGCCTACCAGTCCTGGGGCAATTCGCTGTTCGGCTACGCGGCCTGGGGCTGGCTGCTGGCCCGGCACCCGACGGCCACGATCACGCCGATGGCCTTGCTGGTGCCGGTGTTCGGCATGGGCGGCGCGGCGCTGTGGCTGGGCGAATCGCTGCCGTTCTGGAAGCTGGCGGCCGCCGCGCTGGTGATGGCGGGCCTGGCGCTCAACCTGCTGTGGCCGCGGCTGCGCGCCGCCCTGATCCGCAGAGGATAGGCGAAGGGGCCGGGCGCGAATCCTGAAAGTCGGCGCCGGCGGCACGGCGAGGTTTGTCGGGTCAGGAGGATTCCGGCGCCCCGAAAGCCTTTGGAGGACCGGAAATCCTTTCATTCCCGAAATATGCACGTCGCCTACCGATGTGATAATTCGGCACCTCGACACTCCGGCCACCCCTGAAATGACGGAAAAAGACGCCTCGACGCTGGCGAAGCTGATCGCCGCCAGCCGCCGGCAGATGGAAAGCGATTTGTGCGAACTGTTCGAGGAACTCGGCCCTGCGCTGATCCAGGACGCCGGCGAGCGCGACAATGCCGGCCAGGACCCGGGCAATCGCATCGCCGCCGCTAGCCTGAAGCTCGCGCTGCAAAAGCACTGGGGCGAGGTGACGCCGGCATTGCGGACCAGCCTCGCCGGGCGTGCCGTGCAGACGGCGAAGCCGGGCTACGGCAATGGCGACGCGCGCGCGCTGAAGATCGTCAACGATGCCGAGATGGCGCTGGAGCTGGCCGCGCGCGAGGTCCTCGAACGCCTGGCCACGGCCTGCCGCGAGGAGACCAATGCGCTGCAGCGGCGAATTTCCTACCTGGTGCTGCGCAGCGCGATGACTCCGGGCGACACGACGTTCAAGGTCTCGTCGCTGTGGTCATGCATCGAGGCCGCCTGCGCCGAGGCGACCGACGACGCGGCGGCAGGCATCCTGCTGCTGCAACTGGTCGGCGACCGCCTAGCTACGGAACTGCCCCGGCTCTATCGCGTCGTCAACGAAGTCCTGATCGACGCCGACATCCTGCCGCGCCTCAAGCAGACCTACCGGGAGATGACGCTGGTCGACCCGCAGGAGCTGGCCGCCGAATCGGCCAGGATGGCGAGCGCCCTCGACCGGCTGGTGAAGGCGCGCACCTCGGACGGCGAAGGCGCCGCCGACGGGCCCGGCGCCGGCAGCCTGGAACTCTTCGACTCGCTGAAGACGCTGCAGATGGCGCCGCCGCAGGCGCCCGCCGGTACCCACAGCAACCTCGTGCGCATGGCGCGCGACAGCGGCGCCGCGCGCGACATGCGCCCGCAGGATGCCGTCTCGCTGGACATCGTCGCCGAACTGTTCGACCAGATCTTCGCCGACCCGAACGTCGCGGAAGGCATCAAGGGTCTGGTGGCCCGCCTGCAGACCACGGTGCTGAAAGCGGCGATGCCCAACCAGCGCTTCTTCGCCGATCGCAGTCACCCGGCGCGGCGCTTCCTGGACAGCATCTCAACCATCGCCATCCGCTGGGGCAAGGTGGTCAATGCCGACGACCCGTTCTTCGTCAAGCTGTCGGAGCTGGTCAACAGGGTCCAGGCCACCTACGACGGCGACGTCGGCGTGTTCGACGCGGCGAACGCGGAGCTCGATGCCTTCCTCGCCGAGCGCGAGAAGATCGAGGAGCAACAGGACCGCGAGCTGGCCGCCGCCGTACACGCCCGCGAGGAGGAAATCCGCCTCACCCGCGTGGCCCAGATGCGCGCGCAAAGGGCGGCGAACCAGTGCATCGAGCGGCTGCTGGGGCCGACGGTGCCGGGCAAGATCGAAGAGTTCCTGCGCAGCTACTGGCGCGACGTGGTGCAGGGAAGGCTCTCGCACTCCGGGGAGGATGGCGCGCCCACCGAAGATGCCCTGGAAACTGCCGTCGCGCTGATTTGGGCCGTGACGCCGAAGCATGATCCGGGCGAACGCCAACGGCATGCCGCCAGGCTGCCCGGGCTGCTGAAGAAACTCAACGCCGGCCTCGACGAGATCGGCGCCGCGCCCGACGAGCGCAAGACGTTCATGGACACGCTGGTCGACCTGCAGCTCGCCGCGCTGCGCGCGGAAAAGCAGAAGAGCCCCGCCGCCAGGGCCAAGTCGACGTCGGCACCGGTGCCGGCGCCGGAGGAAAAGCCGCGCGCGCGCAGCGCCGGGCCGACCCTGCAGGTCAGCCAT
>DAIOGL010000191.1:0-5490 GCA_036745235.1 Sulfuritalea sp. | reverse complement strand
CGGATCAAGGCGGGCGACGATGTCTCGGTATGGGGGCCGTGGGGCGGTTTCGTGCTGGAGAAGGATTCGGCCCGTCCCCTCGTCTTCATCGCCATCGACGATGGCTTTGCGCCGGTGAACAGTTTGATCGAGCATGCGATCGCGGTCGACGCGGCCGAGTCGATTTCACTCTACTGGGGGAGTTCGCAGCCGGGGGGCCAGTATCTGCCCAACCAGTGCCGTGCCTGGGACGAGGCGCTCGACGAATTCAGCTATGTGGCGCTGGCGGCCGATGACCTGGCGGCAACGCTGGCGGCGAATGCCGCCTTGCCGGCGAGCGACGTGTATCTCGCCGGCGCGGCCGATCGGGTCGAACCGCTGGCGGCGGTTCTGCTTGCTGCCGGCGTGCCGCAGCAACAATTGCATATCGAGGCGTTTTGACACCCTGACCGAGCCACCATGACCCCAGCGCAACGCATCATCCCCATCCAGCCACAAGGTGTCGATCCCGAACTCGATGCCTGTTCCTCCGCCGAGCCGTTCGCACTGATGGTGCTCGGCGACAGCATGGAGCCGGAGTTCGTCGAGGGCGAGATCATCCTGATCGAGCCCGAGGGACTCGCCACCGACGGCTCCTTTGTCCTCGCCCGCCTCGACGGGGAGTGGATCTTCCGCCAGCTGGTAAAGCATGACGCGGGCTGGCGGTTGCGGGCCCTCAACGCCGCCTATCCCGCTGCGGACATTCCCGACCTCGATGCGGTGAAAGGGGTCATCATCCAGAAATCGAAACCCGGCCGTCGCCGGGCAAGCAAACGTTACGTGGAGTAAGCCTGATGCCGTACTACATTTATCGAGTCACCTCGCTCGGCCCCGTGCCGCGACTGGAGAAGATCGCCCAGTTCGAGGTGTTCAAGGAGGCGTCGCAGGAAGCCAAACGCCTGCGTCGCGAAACCGATCTCGGACCCGGGCAGACGATCAAGACGATCTTTGCCGAAACGGAACTTCAGGCGGAGGACCTGCTAAGTCAGCCGCCCAGGGAAGAGCCGATGACGGGAGAAGATTACTAGCATCGTGGTCGACGAAACCGCCTTCCATCACGCCCGTGGCGAGATCAATCGCCTGCCCTGCATCTTTGAGCGCGCGCTGCTGGCGCGCCATGCGGGTTGCGAGCTGGCGGTGCGGCATCAGATCGCCGAGCGCGAGACGGTGGCCTGCGCGGATGCGGCGGCCCATGCGGCCTGCGCGGAACTGTCTGCGTTGCTGCGCGAGAAATCCGCCTTTGCCCTGGGCCTTGCCGCGACCCATGGCATCCTGCCCCATGCGATGGTGATGAAGATCCAGTGCGGCGGGCTCGACGGCCTGACAGCACTGCTCGATACCGAGGCGACGCCGGATGTGCGACGCATGGTGGTCATGGCACGGGAACGCTACGGCGATCTTGCGGCGCTGCCGTTTTCCGAGATCGTCCAGGGCATGGCGGCGTGGAAACCCCGCCGCCGTCATTCGGGGGCACCGCGATGATCGCCGGCATGGCCGCGCTGGTAAGCGCCGTGCAGGCGAACTGCGACATTGCAGACGCTCGCCATGCGCGCGACGTCAGCCTGTGCACCTATCTGCTCGGCATGCGCGAGTTCTATCGCTGGGAACATGATCTGCCCTATGGCGTTTCGCCGCCGCGGGACGAGGTGGGTCGCTGGATCGCCGAGCGCGAAGCGCGCTGGGAGCTGATCGCCGAGGAGGATTTCCGCGCGCTGCCGGTCGCCGGCCGCGAGTTCGATCCCTTCGCCGCGCCGCAGATCAACGCCGCGCTGGCGGGCAGCGGGCTGGTGTATGGCGCGGGGCTGGGGCGCTTTCACAAGCCGCATTTCTTCCTTGCGCAGCTCGCCCGCGAAGAACAGCGCGGCGAGGCGCGGCTGCTGGTCTGCGGCTGCGAATATGCGCGCGACGTTTCGGCCATCCCGGCCGCATCGCAAGGCGCCACCGTCATCGTGCGCTGCGAGGCGCTGCGGCAGTGGCTGTGGGAGAAGGCCGAGGGCTGGAACGTCAAGCAGCAGGACGGCGCGCTGAAGTCGGCCTTGCTCGCCTACGGCTTCGATGTCGATCCGCAGGCCGCCATCGAACGCATGACCGAAAACGAGATCGAGACCCTGGTGCTGCACGAGGAGGGCGAACTCGCCGCCGGCCGGCTGCTGGGCAGCGACTGGTCCGCGAAACTTCAGGGTTTCACCGGGAAGCGCGCCGAACTTCTGGCCCGCGCGGTGCGCGACAACCTGGCGGATTGCCTTGTGACCTTGCCCAAGCTGCTGCAAAGGGGCACGGACGACTCTCTACATTTCTGGTTCTCGACCTTCGACGGCTTGCGCCGCGAACTGTTCCCGCGCCTCGTTACCGCCTACCAGTCGACAGTCGGCGCTGGCGAGACGGCGCTTCTGCGCGCCGCCGCGCAGGCCGGCGCCATCCATTTCGCCGCGCTCGGCAGACGCCTGCTCGAAATGGACGAGGCCGGCATCGCAGGGCTGTCCCACGAGCCGGCCTCGATTTCCCTGTAGCCGCCGGCGGCGGCCGGGCCGCGTTTATTCCTTTACGGCCTCGACGGCGAGGCTGAGGGTGACCTCGTCGCTGACGTTCGGTGCGTACTTGCCCATGTTGAAGTCGGAGCGCTTGATCTTCGTTGTCGCGTTGGCGCCGATCGCATCCTTCTTCAGCATCGGGTGCGGCATCAAATGAAACGAGGTCATGGTCAGGGTCACCGGCTTGGTGACGCCCTTGATGGTCAGATTGCCGTCGACGGCCACCGGCTTGTCGCCGTCGAACTTGACCGCGGTCGATTTGAAGGTGATGGTCGGGTACTTCTCGGTGCTGAAGAAGTCCTCGCCCTGGATGTGGCCGTTGAACAGCGCATAGCCGGTGTTCACCGACTTGGCATCGATCGTCACATCGACCGATCCGGTCTTGGCCGCGCGGTCGAGCACGATCTTGCCGCTGGTCTTGTCGAAGCGGTGCATCTGGTTGGAATAGCCGAAGTGGCTGTACTCGAAGCGCGGTGCGGTGTGCGTCGGATCGATGTTGAAGGTTTCGGGAGCGGCGACGGCCGCGGCGGCAAAGCTGGAAAGAGCGACGACGAGAGCAAATTTCTTCATGGGATTTCTCCTGAGGGGTAGGGACTACTTTTTGGCGGGAGCGGCGGCCGCAGCTGCGGTGGCCACCAGACGGAACTTGACTTGCACTTCGTTGGCGACGGTGCCGAAGTCGGCCCACATGCCCTCGCCCAGGGCGTAGTCGGCGCGCTTGAGCACCAGGCTGCCTTCGAAGCTGGCGCTGTTGCCTTCCTGGCGCATCGTCACGGGCGTGGTCAGGTCCTGTGTCCTGCCCTTGATCGTCATCTTGCCGGCGAGTTCGAAGCGGTTGCCGCCGAGAGGCTTGACGGACGTGGCGACGAACTTCGCGACGGGAAATTCCTTCGTGTTGAACCAGGCCTTGCCCGCCACTTCGTCGTTGGCGTCCTTCGAGCCGGCGTCGATGCTGGCCAGGTCGATTTCCAGTTCGGCCCTGGCCGCAGCCGGTTTGGCGGGGTCGAACGCGATCTTGCTGCGGAAGCTCTTGAACTGGCCTTCGACGGGCACGTTCATCTGCTTCGAGACGAAGGAGAGCGCGCTCCTGTTCGCCTGGAACTGATTGAACTCGATGGCCTGCACCGCCGGCGCAGCGATCAGGAAGGCGGCGGCGAGGGCCGGGCCGCACAGTCTGCAATTCATTTGGTGTCTCCTGTGGTTCTGCCGAGAAAGGGTGCCATGCGCACGAGCACGTCGTCGCGGTCGATGAAATGGTGCTTGAGCGCCGCGCCGAGGTGGGCCAATACCAGGCCCGCCATGGTGAAGTTCAGAACCTCATGCACCTCCTGCAGCAGGTCGCCCAGTTCCTTGTTCTTGTCCAGCAGGTCGGGCAGCGGCACCATGCCGAACCAGACGGTCTGGAAACCCTTGGCCGAGCTCATCAGCCAGCCGGACAGCGGCACGGCGACCATCAGCAGGTAGAGCAGCACGTGAGTGGCTTCGGCCGCCTTGCGCTGCCAGGCCGGCATGCCGGCGGGTAGTTCGGGAGGGCGGTGCAGCAGGCGCCAGAGGAGGCGCAGCAGCACGCACAGGAAGATCGTGACGCCGGCCCACTTGTGCCAGGAGTAGAGCTTGAGTTTCTGCGGCGACAGCGGCAGTTCGTGCATGTACAGGCCGAGCGCGAATGTGCCGATGATGGCCACCGCGATCAGCCAGTGCAGGCCGATGGCGACACCGGTAAAGCGCGTGCCGGAAGCCGGCGAAGTTGTTGGCGGGGACGTCATGATGGGCGGATTGGCGGAACCTGATTCTTGGGCGAAGGGCGTACTTTACGCATCAAGTAAAGCATAGCAAAGATCGGCTGCCTCAAATGATTGGTGCATGCAAGGCAACAATACGTTCGGGCCCGCCATCCCCCTATAATCGCGCCATGCCACGCTTTGCCGCGAACCTTTCTTTCCTGTTCACCGAGCGTCCCTTTCTCGAACGCTTCGCCGCGGCGCGGGCGGCCGGCTTCACCGCCGTCGAGTTTCATTTCCCGTATGAGTTCGACCGCGCGGCGCTGGCCGAGGTGGTCATGACTTCCGGCCTCGACGTGGTTCTCTTCAATCTGCCGCCAGGCGACTGGGCGGCCGGGGAGCGGGGCATCGCCTGTCATCCGCGGCGGGTCGCGGAGTTCCAGGACGGCGTCGGTCAGGCGCTGGAGTACGCCAGGCTGCTGGGTTGCGGAAAGCTCAATTGCCTCGCCGGCGTCGCGCCCGGCGACGTCGCCCACGAAAAGGCGCGGGAAACCCTGGTCGAGAACCTGCGCTTCGCCGCGGCCGTCACCGCCCACGCCGGCATCGAACTGGTGCTGGAACCGCTCAACACGCGCGATACGCCGGGCTTCTTCGTTCCCACCACGCGCAGCGGGTTGGCGATCATCAGGGACGTCGGCAGCGGCAATCTGCGTGTCCAATACGACATCTACCACGCCCAGGTCATGGAAGGCGATCTGGCCCGCACCTTGCAGGAGCATCTGGCGCAGATCGGCCACATCCAGCTTGCAGACAATCCGGGGCGGCACGAGCCCGGTACCGGCGAGATCAACTTTTCGTTCCTGCTGCAGCATCTCGATCGCATCGGCTACGCCGGCTGGGTCGGCTGCGAATACAAGCCGAGCGGGCGCACGGAAGACAGTTTCGGCTGGCTGGAGCCGTGGCGATGAGCGCTGTCCGCTGGGCCGCCCCAAGGATGGTGCAGCCGGTCATTTGGAGCGAGCGCAGCTCGCGAACCGCCGTCACCCCCTTCCTTGGGGCGCAGACGGGGTTTCGCGGAGCACTGCTCCGCGCCGTCGAAGCCGGCTGGCTGTGCAAAGCCAGCCGTGGGGCAGGGGATGGGGGGATGGTGCCATGACTCACGCCGGCCAGCGGGCCGTGCTGCGCGGCCTGTTCGACGCCGCCGTTGCCGCGGCCGATCC
>DAIOGL010000190.1:0-5497 GCA_036745235.1 Sulfuritalea sp. | reverse complement strand
CACTTCAATGAGGTCTGAAGATTATATGCAGTGACTTCAGCAAACTCAACCTATTCAGCTAATTTAGCTGAATATTTCAGGAAATCTTATGCCAATCGTGACTTTTTGCGCAGTTGCGCACAGAAAGCGCGATTGCGGGGCCTTATCGGCGGTTGCCGCCAAACCGTCGGCCCCAGGCGCAATGGCCGCAACCAAACGCAGCTCGGTCGAGTTTCAGTGGAGGCTAACGCCGGCCCCATCGGCGTTAAGCGTAGCGGCCGTAACCAAAACAAAAAAGGCCGCCTCGGAAGGCAGCCTTTTCGTATGGAGCGTCTTAATGCTGTGTCGGGATCAGAGCGCCTTGATGGCTGCCGAGAGTCGGCTCTTCTGACGCGCGGCAAGGTTCTTGTGCACAATGTTCTTGTCGGCGATCGAGTCGATGATCGGCTGCGATTCCTTGAACACTGCCTGCGCAGCGCTCTTGTCGCCGGCGTCGATCGCCTTGCGCACCTTCTTGATTGCGGTGCGCAACGTCGAACGCAGGCTCATGTTGTGAGCACGCTGTTCGGTCGCCTGACGGGCGCGCTTGCGGGCTTGGACGGTATTGGCCATGTGTCGATATCCGGTAGATCTGGGGAAAGGGCGAGATTATAAGGGGGTCTTCCCCCTATTGCAAGCGGCTTCTGCCAGCCGCTTACCGGATACCATACCCGCAAATGAATCTGCTCCGTGCTTTGGCCACCGTCAGCGGGATGACCCTGCTGTCCCGCATCCTGGGCTTCGTCCGCGACTTCGTCATTGCCAGGAGCTTCGGTGCCGGCATGATGACCGACGCGTTCTTCGTTGCCTTCAGACTGCCCAACCTGTTGCGCCGCCTGTTCGCCGAAGGGGCATTTTCCCAGGCATTCGTCCCCATCCTCGCCGAATACCGCAACCGCCGTGGCGAAGCCGACACGAAGACCCTGGTAGATCGAGTCGCCAGCGTGCTGTTCCTGATCCTCATCGTCGTCAGCGCACTCGGCATGGCCGCGGCGCCGCTGCTGATCGCCGTCACGGCGCCCGGCTTTGCAGCCGATGCCGAGAAGTTCCAGCTGACCGTCGAACTGACGCGCATCACCTTTCCCTACATCCTGTTCATGTCGCTGGTGGCGATGGCCGCCGGCATCCTGAACACATGGAGCCGGTTTGCCCTGCCCGCCTTCACTCCGGTTCTGTTGAACGTTTCCTTCATAGGCATGGCGCTGTTCGCGGCGCCCTGGTTCGATCCACCCGTGGTAGCGCTCGCCTGGGCCGTTTTCATCGGCGGCGCGCTGCAACTTGGAATCCAGCTTCCCGCCTTGGCAAAGATCGGCATGTTGCCGCGATTCGACCTGGTCTGGCGCGATGAGGGCGTGCGAAGAATCTTCAAGCTGATGGCGCCTGCGGTTCTGGGCGTTTCCGTGTCCCAGATCAGCCTGTTGATCAACACCATCTTCGCCTCCTTCCTCGAGAGCGGAAGCGTTTCGTGGCTCTACTACGCGGACCGGATGATGGAGTTCCCCGCGGGCCTGCTCGGAGCGGCGCTCGGCACCATTCTGCTGCCGAGCCTGGCCAAAACGCATGCCGGCGGCAGGACCGAGGACTTTTCGGGATTGCTCGACTGGGGCCTGCGCCTGACCCTGATGCTGACCCTGCCCGCGTCATTGGCGCTGGCAATGCTGGCCACCCCTCTGCTATCCACCTTGTTTCAATACGGCGCGTTTGCCGCCGCCGACGTGCTGCGCACCCGCGAAGCGCTGGTCGCCTATTCGATCGGCCTGACCGGACTGATCCTGGTCAAGGTGCTGGCGCCCGGCTTCTATGCGCGGCAGGACATCCGCACACCGGTGAAGATCGCCCTGATCACGCTGGCGCTGACGCAGATGATGAACATCGCCTTCATCGGCTGGCTCAAGCATGCCGGCCTGGCCCTGTCCATCGGCCTGGCCTCCTGCTTCAACGCCGGCATGCTCTGGCGCGGCCTGCGGCAGCGCGGCGTCTATCAGCCGCTGGCGGGCTGGGGAAGCTTCATGCTCAAGCTCCTTGCCGCGCTGGTCGTTCTGGCGAGCGTGCTGTGGTTCGGCGCCGACAGGGATGCCGCGTGGCTGGCGATGAGCGGAAGCCAGCGCGTGCTGCGACTGTCGGGCGTAGTGCTGGGTGGAATCGGCAGCTACTTCGCAACCTTGTGGCTGCTCGGCTTCCGGCTGGGCGATTTCCGCCGCAAGGCGGGCTGATCACTCCCCACGAGCAAGACCTTCGCGGCGTGGATCCACCGCGCCGACCCAGCCGTCGGCGCTGCGCACGATCAGGTGCAGGCCGCTGGTCATGTCGGTTCGCTTGATCTCGTGTCCGCGTCGCTGGAGATCCAGCACCAAGGCTTCCGGAACACGGCCGCGTTCGATCTCCGTCGCTCCATTTCGGTTGCCGATGTGAGGCTGCGCCACCGCGGCGGCCGGCGTCTGCCGTCCATCGAGCAGCGCGACGAGGGTGCGCGCGACATAGTTGATGATCCGGCTGCCGCCGGGGGAACCCAGCACGGCATAGAGCCGTCCGCGGGAATCGAAGACGAGGGTGGGCGCCATCGAAGACAAGGGGCGCTTGCCCGGTTCCAGGCGATTGGCCACCGGCTTGCCGTCACGCTCGGCGGTCAGCGAAAAATCGGTAAGCTGATTGTTGAGCAGGAAGCCCCCTGCCTGGATGCGGCTGCCGAAGGCACTTTCGATCGAACTGGTCAGAGCCACTGCATTGCCGGCACGATCGACAATTGAAATGTGCGTCGTCGCCGGCAGTTCCGGTGCGTCATCGTCGGCCTGCACGCGCGCGGCCGGAAGCGTTCCCGGCGCCGCAATGCCCATGCTGCGCCGCGGATCGATCAGACGGGCGCGCTGCGCCAGGTACTCCGATCGCAGCAATTCACTCTGGGGCACCACAACGAAATCCGGGTCGGCCAGGTAGCGCGCCCGATCTGCGTACGCGAGTCGCCCGGCCTCGGCAAACAGATGGGCGGAATCGGCTGAAGCGGAATCCCCCGATGCCGTTCCCGCACGTTCGAGGAGACCAAGCAACTGCAGGACGCCAATGCCTCCGGATGACGGCGGCGGCATGCCGCAGATGCGCCAGCGGCGATAGAGGCCGCAGACTGCGGTTCGCTGCAAAGGCTTGTAGCTGATCATGTCGGCCGCAGTCAGCGGGCCTCCGCGCTGTCCTACCGCCGCGGCGATCTGCGCGGCAGCGGCACCGTCATGCAGGGCATTGGCGCCGCCGGTCGCCACGCCACGCAGGGTCGCAGCGAGCTCGGGGTTGCGCAGGATTTCGCCGACCGGCTTGGCCTCGCCGCTTTCCTGATAGTAGAGCGCACGCGCTGCCGCGTCGCGACGCAACAGTTGGTCGTCGCGCAACATCAGGTGCAGGCGCGGCGAGATGGCAAAGCCGTTTTCCGCAAGGCGAATTGCCGGCCGGAACAGCCGCTCCCATTTCAGGCTGCCGTGACGTCGATGGGCCGCTTCCAGCATCGCAACCAAGCCGGGGACGCCGACGGCTCTGCCGCTCCCCAATATTTCTGAGAATTTCGCCAAACTGCCGTCAGGCCGCCTGGCAAAGTCGGCGCTGGCGGCACGGGGAGCGGTCTCGCGACCATCCCAGGCCGTCACCTTGCGTCGCGTGGCATCCCAGTACAGCATGAATCCGCCGCCGCCGATGCCGGACGATTGCGGTTCAACAAGATTCAAGACCCATTGCGCGGCGATCGCGGCGTCCAGCGCATTGCCTCCGAGCTGCAGGATTTCGGCGGCGGCGTCGGTGGCGTAAGCATTCGCGGTGACCGCCATGAAGCCCTTGCTCACCACCTCTGGTCGCGGCGCAAAGCCGCTGGCGGCTTCCGGCTGATCAACCTGCCCGTGCGCCGGCGCGGCGCCGACCGCGACGGCCAGCGTCAACAAAAAACGGGCAGCCCGCAGGCTGCCCGTCCGGTCAAACATGCTGCGAAGAATCACACCACCAGCGGCAGAATGAGCAGGGCCACGATGTTGATGATCTTGATCAGCGGATTCACCGCCGGGCCGGCCGTATCCTTGTACGGATCGCCCACGGTGTCGCCCGTCACTGCAGCCTTGTGCGCTTCGGAGCCCTTGCCGCCGTAGTGGCCGTCTTCAATGTACTTCTTGGCGTTATCCCAGCAACCACCACCGGTGGTCATCGAGATGGCGACGAAGATGCCGGTAACGATGGTGCCCATCAGCACGCCACCCAGCGCCCGCACGCCGGCGCCGGGACCCATCAGCATGTTCATGCCGAAGGCGACGACGACGGGAACCAGCACAGGCAGCAGGGAGGGAATCATCATTTCCTTGATCGCCGCCTTGGTCAGCATGTCGACACAGGTGCCGTATTCCGGCTTCGCCGTGCCTTCCATGATGCCCTTGATTTCCTTGAACTGGCGGCGCACTTCAACCACCACCGCGCCGGCGGCGCGGCCCACCGCTTCCATGCCCATCGCGGCGAACAGGTAAGGCACCATGCCGCCGATGAAGAGGCCGATGATGACTGCCGGATCGGACAGGTCGAAGGCGAACTTCATGCCCGGCTTGAGCGAATCCAGGCCATGCGTGAAGTCGGCGAACAACACCAGCGCGGCGAGACCGGCGGAACCGATGGCGTAGCCCTTGGTCACGGCCTTGGTGGTATTGCCCACGGCATCGAGCGGATCAGTCACGGCGCGCACGGATGCGGGCAGCTCGGACATCTCGGCAATGCCGCCGGCGTTGTCGGTGATCGGACCGTAGGCGTCGAGGGCAACCACGATGCCTGCCATCGACAGCATGGAGGTAGCCGCGATCGCGATACCGAACAGGCCGCCCATGGTGTAGGAGGCCCAGATCGCGCCGCAGACGGACAGCACCGGCCACGCAGTGGACTTCATCGACACGCCGAGACCGGCAATGATGTTGGTGCCATGGCCGGTTGTGGAAGCCTGCGCCACATGCTGCACCGGCTTGAACTCGGTGCCGGTGTAGTACTCGGTGATATAGACCATCAATCCGGTCAGTACCAGGCCGATCACGGCTGCGCCGTAAAGACGCATCTGCGAGCCGCCGCTGATGCCCAGCACGCTGTCGAGCAGGTGATCGTCGATCAGCCAGGTCGTCATCGGGTAGAAGGCCACCAGCGCCAGCACGCCGGCAACAATCAGGCCGCGGTACAGGGCGTTCATGATCTTGCCGCCCGGCGAAGCCTTGACGAACATCACGCCGATGATCGACGCGATGATCGAGAAGCCGCCCAGTGCCAGCGGGTAAATGACCGCCTGCTCGGCGAAGACCGGATTCACCTTCAACAGCAGCGCACCCAGCAGCATGGTCGCTACCGTCGTCACGGCGTAGGTCTCGAACAGGTCGGCCGCCATGCCGGCGCAATCGCCGACGTTGTCACCGACGTTGTCGGCGATCACCGCCGGGTTCCGGGGGTCGTCCTCGGGGATGCCGGCTTCCACCTTGCCCACCAG